>NZ_JAWDJM010000025.1:0-6412 GCF_032465715.1 Paraclostridium sp. MRS3W1
ATTATATATATACTTGTTAAAAATGTCAGTTGGAATAAAAATTATCTTTGTAGGTTCTATAACTTCTGCAAATGCCGGAAAAACTTCATTTGATAACATACAAGACATGGATAAATAGCAAGTATCTCCGCTGGAAAGCTTATATAAAGTTACTTCTTTTCCTTTATCTGAAATTTTATAAACTCTTATAGATCCTTTTAAAATTAAAGAAAAACCTCTACACTGTTCTCCTCTAGCTATTATTTCAGAGTTTATATCGAAACTTTCAACCACTAATCTAGATTCAATAAGATTTTTAATTGGTTCATCTAATTTATTAATAAAACTGTATGTATCACATAGTTCTTTAAAAACTGTCATAAGATCCCCCCTAAATATAAGTTAAAATTATTAATATATACTAAAATTATATATTAATATATATTAATATCAAAGTATTTAATTTCACTATATAAATATATACATAATTTATATTTTAAATTAAACATAAATGAAGAGTGCCTTATAAAAGACACTCTTCTATCTAAATTAGGTTTGGCAGAGCGAGTAATTCTGCATCTCTCACAATTACTTAAAAACTTTAAGTAGAGTATTGGACCCTTTCCAACTTCAAAACCTAACTGATAATAGTATTACCTTTAAAATTAATTTTTATACTAAAATAAGTAACATATTTATATGTATATTCATATTCTTTAATAAGATTAAATATTTAACTATTAAAAATACTCTCTACATTAAATATTAGCTTCTGAGTTATCTACATTAATACAGATAAAACCCATAAATTCATCAGAAGTAGCTTGAGTATAAAAATAGTATTTATATCTTAGAAGGTACCTTGAAGTTAAACTAAAGGTATCTTCTTATTTTTTGTCTATTTTAACTAGTATGTACATATATATTATTAAAACACATTCAATTAAGGAGGTTAGTATGGGAAGTATAATAAGTAATTTATTTACATCGATATTTACAAATCCTATAACATTAATATTTATAGGTATTACAATAATTCACTCAGTTATAAATGTTATAAAAAACAATAAAATCTATGATTTTGTGCAAGAAAAATTGAAGGAGTTAAATTTAAATCCAGAAGAAAGTGATATAGTATCTATTGCTAATAATAAGTACGAATCATATAAAAGTACATATCCATATGCAGAAATAAACATGAACACATTTGTAGAAGAAGTTATATCTGACTTTTCTAAAGATAATAAAATAATAATAAATGAAATAAAGGCTGTTAAAAGCTCACCTTCATTATGTATATTATTAGGAGTTTTAGGTACATTTGTAGGGCTTACAATAACTCTTGCAAGTATCGATAAGAGCGATATCGTAAATTCAATGACTCTAGCTATTGGGAGTATGCAAATTGCATTTGCTACAAGTATTGTAGGGATAATATGTTCAGTAACTATAAATGCATATATAAAATATAAAAATTGTGAGAGCATACTATTACAATTGATGCTTAAGTTAGAAAATATTATGACAGTTAAATCTAGCAATGACAAAGGAGAAGTTTTAGATTCAAAGTTAAATGAAATTAAGGTATGTATAAAGGATATTAGCAAAGCTATAAGCGCTATAGAAAGATTTGATAAAATTTCTAAAGATTTACATGACTTTAATGATGACTTTATATCTTCTATAGAGCAATTAGGCAATATGCTAAATGGATCAAATGATTCTATAAAGACATTTGATCAAAGTATAAGAAAATTAGATAAACAATTTAGTATACTTAATTTAAAATTTGTTAAGTTATTTGATACATACGAAGCTCAAAGTGAAATTTACAATGAAATAGTAGAAAATGTAAAAGAGTCTTCAAAAGATATAAAAACAGTAAACCAAAGTCAACTTGCTATTAAAGACTATATAAGGGATGTAAATGCTGGATTTGCATTATATGAAAGAAATATACAAGATCTTATGGTGAAGTTAATTTCTCACGAAAATAATTTACTTATAAAACAAAATAGTATGAATGAAAACAATGTAAACTTAAAAGAGGATATACATAAATTAACATCTGTTATAGATGAACAGGCTAGATCAATCATTGACCAACTAGAACTTGTATTTAAGTATATCGATATATATAAAGAAGCTTTAGACATGTCAAATTCAATGTCACTAGAATCTATTGTTAAAAATAATGAAGGGTATGAAATTGTTAAAGAGTATAAGATAGATAACATAAATGAAGATTATGATAACCCCAACCAAACTTTCGATTTAGATGAATTAGACGAAATTGAATTATATGATGAAGAAGAAGAGGAATTAGAGTATGATAAATAAATATAGAAGAACTGTAAATAAAGAGGAAGAACATAGCAATTTTTGGCCCACATTTACAGATTTATTAGCAACTATTTTAATGGTTGTTATAATGCTTTTAATTAGCTCTGAAAGTATGGTTGGAGGAGTAGAACAAGGAATAGCAAGTAACGTTAATAACTCAGTAAAACAAACTTTAAAAGAAAATGGAATTCCGATAGAAATTGATAAGGAAAGTGGAGAAGTTACGTTTGGAGAAACTGCATTATTTGATACAGATAGCGATCAATTAAAGCCAGAAGCTAAAGAAATTTTAAAAGTATTTGTTCCTAAGTACGCTGAAACTATATATAAAGATTATGGTGATTATATATCTAAAATTATAGTAGAAGGGCATACTGATGATGTTGGATCATATATATATAACTTAGACTTATCACAAAGAAGAGCTTTTAGTGTTGTAAACTTTATAGTTGGAGAAGAAATAGGGGATTATAAGTATAAAGATAAACTAACAGGAGATATAATAGCTGTAGGTCGATCTAAAGCTGAACCTATAAAAAATAATGATGATAGTATCAATAGAGATAAATCAAGAAGGGTAGAAATAAAATACGAAGTTAATGTAAATTAAAACTCCGAATATATGTTTGGAGTTTTTTTGTATTTAATGCCAATTACGTGTTATAATTTATAGTGATTAGTTTGGAGGGATAAAAAAATGACGGATAAACAAAAATTAGATAAGTTTTTAAAACTACAAAACAAAGGAATTTCAATTGATGAGATAGCAACTCAATTAGATTCAGATATAAAAGCTTTAAGACGTTTTTTAAATAAAAATGGATATAAATCAGTAAAAGGAAAATATGTAAAAAAGGATGATATTCCTGTGAATGATTCAAAGCAAGATGTAAAACAATTAGAGTTAACAATGAATTCGACTAAATCATCTAAACCAGCAACTAAAGAATCTAAAACATCTACAAAAGCAAAAAAAAATAATACTTCTAGCACTACTTCTAAAAAAAGTTCAAAACCTAGCACTACAAAAAGTCAAAAGGTATATAAATCTAAACCAGCAAAGGTTAATGTGAGCGCTGAAGATTTAGATAAACTTTGCGAAGTTTATGACTGGTACTTATCAGTTAAAGATATAAAATCACTTAAGCCAAAGATAACGAAATCTAAAAAGGATATTTTGATAGAAGAATGTGATATGACTGATTTAAAAAGCACTAGAGTTCAAGTTGAAAAATCTACATGGGAAGAGTTTGAACGATTATGTAGCAATTCTGATCATACTAAACAAGAAATAATAACTCAAGCTATAAAGGAGTTCTTAAAACAATATAAGAACTTAATTTAATAAAAAATAAATGAGCTACAGTATTTGCAGCTCATTTATTTTTTTATTTATTATTTATTTATCACATAGTTTTTAATGTAAAAACTAAAGTAAACAAGAGCATAGGGATAAGTATTAGTATAGCTATTTTTTCAGAATTTTTTCTCATAAATCCCCTCCTAAAAAGTTTACTTATATACTATATATTATAATTATAGTATATTTATTCCAATATGTTAATTTAAAAATCAGAAAATTTAGTATATAATAAATAATATATAGAAATATTAATTTAATAAGAAAGAGGAAAAGGTATGTTTTTATTATTGGGAGTACTATTTTTAGTTTTAGGTATAAGTTTATTAATGTCTTGTAAAAATACAAAGAAAGAATACGATACAAAATTACAAAGTATAGAACAATCAAAAGGTGTAAAGAAAGATAAAAAAACTAATAATAAAATTAAAAACATAAAAGAGAAGTATGAAGCTGAAATAAAAAAATCAAAGGGAAGTGGATATAGCTTTTTAGCGGCAGGAATCTCATGTATGTTAGCAGAAATCATTTTGAAATATTTAAAATAATAAAATCTAAAATTACAAAAATAAAGAGATATGTCTATAAAACATATCTCTTTATTTTATTACTCTAAATACACCTCGTACATGTCCTAGTATACTAACTTCAGATGGGTCTAAAATTATAGGTTCCATAAATTCATTTTCAGGTTGTAATCTTATATGATTTTCTTCTTTAAAAAACCTCTTGACAGTTGCACTATCTTCTCGAACTAATGCAACTACTATTTGAGAGTTATAAGCTGTGTTAGCTTTATCAACTATAACGTAGTCTCCATCTAAAATACCTGCATTTATCATGCTTTCGCCTTTTACTTTTAATATAAAGTTATCTTTGCCTACAATAAAATTCGAAGGTAATGGTATGTATTCTTCTATGTTTTGTTCTGCAAAAATTGGTTCTCCAGCAGTTATTTGACCTATAACAGGTAAATGAAGAACCTCTTGATTAAGACCATTAACACCTTCACCTTTATTAGAGTCTAAAACTTCAATTGCTCTAGGTTTCGTTGCATCTCGTCTAATATACCCTAGCTTTTCTAATTTATTTAAATGAGAGTGTACAGTTGATGTAGATCTTAAATCAACAGCTGCACAAATTTCTCTAACTGAAGGTGGATACCCTTTTTGAGTTAATTGATCTTTTATAAACTCAAGTATCAGTATTTGCTTATTCGTTAAATCTAGATACATGTTATCATCTCATTTCTAATATTAATTTTTAGTTTTATACTATATATTTTAGCATATTGACCAATTTTATACAAACATTTGTTCTTATATTAAATTTTATTCATTAATATCATCTAAGTCGTCTATCCATTCAAAGTTATTAACAATATCTCTTTTAACATTTTTCTTATGCGCTGCATATAATTGAGTCGTTGTAACATTATCATGATCTAGTAAGTTTTGTACATCATATATAGAAAATCCATTTTGAATTAATGAAGTAGCCGCCGTAGCTCTTAACTTATGAGGACTATAACCTTTATCTCTAGAAGTATCCATAGAAATAGACGTATACTTTTTAACTAATTGTCTAATTGACTTTGGATCCATTCGTTTATTTTGCAGAGATAGAAATAATGCATCTTGCATATCTTCACTTAACATTTCACTTTTAGGTCTTTCATTTAAAATGTAATCTCTAACAACTAGCTCACAAGTATTGTTTATAGGCATTAATACTTCTTTGCCTCTTTTTCTATAAATTTTAAACTCTCCTCGTGAAAAGTTAAATGATGAAATATTAAGCTCTCTAAGTTCATTTAATCTAAGTCCATATGTAACAAACAAAGCTAATATAGCTTTATCTCGAAGCTTAGTCTTTTTCCAATAAACTTTCTCTTTATCAGTAAGACCCAAACCTGTATCAACAGCATCTAACATTTTAGCAACTTCATCTATTTCTAGACGTTTAATAGCATCAGGTTGTGGTTTGGGAAGTTTGATTGGATTGAACCCATCTGTTATATTAGCTTCTAATTGATCATTTCTAAAAAGAAATTTAAATAGAGTAGACAAAGATGACTTTTTACGTGCTAAAGCTCGATTGTTATTTTCATATATATGAGTATTTTTATCAGTGTACTTATAATATCTAGTACAATAATCTCCTAAGAATAGATTCACATCTCGTGCTTTTATTTGATTAAACTCATTAAGCGTAATATCTTTTATCTCATTAGCAATTGTAATTTCTTTAGTTTCTATTAAATATGAACAAAAAAATTGAATGTCTTCTAAATAAGCTAATCTAGTAGTAACCGATACAGATCCTTTTAAATAAATACAGTAATCCTTCATAAACTTAGGAAGGTTGTTTTCAACCTGTATACATTTTTCGATAACTCTATTATCTCTAAGAACGATATTATCAGGCTTATCAGATTTATTATGTATTTTAATAGTTTTACTTTCTGCCATTTTAAAACCTCCAAATTTAAACTTTTAATATTTTTAATATAGCATAGTCTTTTTTTGACTTCAACTATTCCTTAAATAATACAACAAAAGTGAATCATATAAAAATACTGATTTAAATCAATTTTTAGGAGTAGAAGCTTAGTCATAATATAAATTATCTAACGACAGATCTGAAGTGTTTTAAAATGCATTTAAATAGGTCGGTTTAGGATACGATTTGTCAAAGTAAGAATAGTATATATAAAAGAATAATTAGATT
>NZ_JAWDJM010000026.1:0-3426 GCF_032465715.1 Paraclostridium sp. MRS3W1
ATATATTACATTCAACGAAAGATTTTTTTAAAACATGTACATTACTTATTTCTTTTTCAGATTTCATACTCCACATGTTACTGCCTATATCCAACCAAATTTGTATATCACTTTTCATATTATGAGATATGTAAGTATATGGAGTAGTTAATACAACTAAGTCTTCATCTTTAAAATCTTCTAATTCTAGTAAAGTATAATAATCTTTTATGCTTGATTTTAGTGCCTCTATAAATATTTTTTCCTTTGACTTATTATTATTTATTCCTAATAAAGATATATTCTCTGTAAAATTCTCACTTTCTTGAATTATCTTTTTACAAATCTTCACATTTTCTTTTCCGTTTGGAAGTTCTAATAATTTATCAATATAAAATTTAATTAAAAACTCATAAATATTTACATCATCTAACTTCTTACTTCTTATGTAATTTATTATTTCATTATATTTATCTGAGTCTAATTTTTTACTTAATATTTTTTTAGCTCTAATTTTATTCGTATTTAATAAAAGGCTTATAAAGCTCATATAATCTTCATTATTTAAAAGTTCTTCACATTCATAAAATATACATGAAGCTACCATTAGTGCATGTGCATAAGGATAATCAATTATTCTTTTATCTTGCTTTGTGCTATAAAATCCTATGTTATTTTTTAATAATGTATTTTTTATTTCATACTCCGTAATAGTATTGTTTATTGGTGAAATAATAGCTATATCCTTTGCTCTATAACCCTTTTTAATTAATTCTACAACTTTATTGCTAGCCTCAATTAACATCTGACTATATAGTTGTATATTTTGATTTAATTCTATGTCTTTATTTAATTTAAATAATTCATTTATATTAACTTCACTTATTTCGCTATTTTTAATAAAATTGCATTTACTAAATAATTTGTCTTTAATATATTTCATATCTACGTTATTAAATGCTGCATAGTCTTTAGTCTCATTTATATACATATATGACTCTTTTACACTGTCTAATAATATATCTATAAAATCAACTTCACTTGCTGTACAGTTTTCTAAACTATCTACTATTAAATAATTCACTCTTCTTCTCAAGTTATTTACATATTCCTCATCTTTTAATAAAAATTCATTATACAAATAAATTGCTATTGAATTATCCATAGTTGAATTTTTTAATAATAAATCTAGGTACTCATTTATTATTTCTTGCATTTGACTGTATGAAAATCTATCCATCTTACTTTGGTTATGTTTAGAGTAATAAATTCTATTACCTATATCATTTAAATCTATTAAACTTTGACATCCCTTATTTATATTAAAGCTAATACTACTTGCAATATTTCTGTTAGATGCAGTTATATCGTTAAAAAATCCCTCTACAGTCCTTTTTTCTTTAACTATTTTATTTAAAATATAATCGCTCAAACTACTATTTATAATAGATGGTTTTACTTTATGATTGATTATATTATTATATTTTTGCTGTATAATTGGCCAAAACTTCACTACTTCTTTTATTAAAAATGAGTTGTATGTTGAAATATTTATTTCTTCACTTATGTTTAAATTTATTAACTTGTTATATTTAAATTTAATTTTGTTGTTTGGTACTAATAATAAAACATTATTTGTTTTATATGACTCTTTATTTGCAAACTCTATATATTTATCCTTAATATCATTAATTTTTCTATCATTTAAAATATCATTTACTATAATATTCATAAACTATCCCTTCCTTTATAAAGTAATTATACCATATAAAAGAACATGCTTTCGGCTATAATCATGTTATTAAAATAGTCCGTATAATGTAATAAGTGTGTAGTTATAACTACACACTTATTACATTATTTTTATCAATGCTATATCTTCATTATTAACTTCAAAGTCTTTTATAACAAAATTATTCATAACTATATTTTCAAACCTATACTTTGAACTATCAAAATCAATATACTGACAATCAAATATCATGTTCTCATTTAGATAATCTGTATTAATACGTTTTAATACAACTCTATACATAAAATTCCTCCAATTAAACAATTTAGTCTGTACTATAATTATTTATTGGACTTACTATTTTTATTCACTTTTACCTATTTATTCAAGTATTTTTTTATTATGCTATCAACGATGTACTTACTTGCAAGACCATCTCCATATGGATTTGAAGCTTTAGACATTTTTTCATAGCTTTTTTTGTCTATTAATAATTCCTTTGCCGTATCATATATATCTTTTGAATTTGTTCCAACTAATTTTAATGTCCCCGCTTCTACTCCTTCAGGTCTTTCCGTTGTATCTCTAAGAACTAAAACTGGTCTTCCAAGAGAGGGAGCTTCTTCTTGGATACCTCCACTATCAGTCATTATTAAATAAGATTTACTCATAAAATTATGAAAATCTATAACGTTTAAAGGTTCTATTAAATGTATTCGCTCATTATTACCTAAAATCTCATCAGCAGTAGTTTTAACTTTAGGATTTAAATGTACAGGATATATTACTTGAACATCATTAAATTCGCTTACAATCTTATTTATGGCTTTAAATATATTTTCCATATTTTCGCCCAAGTTCTCTCTTCTGTGAGCAGTAAGTAGAATCATTCTATCACTTTTAATTTTATCTAATATTTTATTGCTATACCCTTTTTTGATAGTTGTTTTTAAAGCATCTATAGCCGTATTTCCAGTTACATAAATATCATCACTACACTTTCCTTCTTTTATTAAATTTTCTTTTGATGTATTAGTTGGAGTAAAATGCATATCTGCTATAATGCCCGTAACTTGTCTATTTATTTCTTCTGGATATGGAGAATATTTATTATAAGTTCTAAGTCCTGCCTCAACATGTCCAACATCACATTTATTATAAAATGCTGCTAAACTAGCAGACAATGTTGTTGTCGTATCTCCATGTACCAAAACTATATCTGGCTTTGATTTTCTTATTACCTCATCTATACCTTCTAGTGCACTAACTGTTATAGATGTTAACGTCTGATTGTTTTTCATTAAATTCAAATCAAAATCTGGAGTTATATTAAATATATCTAAAACTTGATCTAACATTTGTCTATGTTGAGCTGTTACACATACAATACTTTCAATTTCTTCTCTGCTCTCGAGTTCTTTTACTAAAGGCGCCATTTTTATAGCCTCTGGCCTCGTTCCAAAAACGGTCATAACCTTAATCTTATTCAAAGCTATCATCTCCTTTAAATTTATTATTCGAATCTTAACTAAGTATAGTTATATCCAAATATAGATACCTTTAAATATATTTTCCCTATTTCCTATATTTTATTTTAATCCCATCTCACGCAAACGTAATCATTCTTTATTTTGCACAACAAAAAGTGGTTGATATTTAATTTGCAGCGAAGTGGTCATTTAAAGCATCTTCTCAGCTTTATGACCCAAGCGCAA
>NZ_JAWDJM010000027.1:0-2998 GCF_032465715.1 Paraclostridium sp. MRS3W1
CCATTCATATTTTTTATATATTTATATTTAATATACAATTTAATTTTTTATATTAATATATATAATAGCATAAATACTGTATTTTTCTATAATTATTTATATTTGTTACTATTTGTTATTTTTTACTTATTATTTCTTTTAAGTTCTCTATCTCTTTATCTTTTTTCTTTAACTTCTCTTCATATTCTATTTTTACATCTTCTATACTTTTATTTAATACATTAATTAATGATGCCATTTCATCTGAACTACCTGCTATTCTATTCAGTAACATCAAATTTTGTGCTAGGACATCAGGAATCTGTTTATGTGAGTATCTAAGTTGATGATCTATTTCCCCATAACCTTCTTCAAAAATAGTTCTTACCTGTATTTCTGCAATTATTTTTTGTGTAGTTGGATATGATTCTATTATATAATGTACTGATCTATATCCTGATAGTCTTGAACATACTTCAATCCCTAGTTCTTCGAATTTTTTTGTGTTGTCACCTTCTCTCACATTGGAAACAATTTCTAATACTTTCCACATCCTAGTAATAAAACTATGTATTTCTTCCCAATCCTCTTTAAATATATGTATTACTCTTATTCCTAGCAAATCAGTTATTTCATTTTTATAGTTATCTACAGTAAAATTAAAATCATTTCCATATTTTAATCGTCTATCTTCTATCTTCCTTATTATTTTTTCAATTAAATGTTCAGGATCCTTAACTCTAGTTTTCACTGAGTGAACCTTTGGATGACTTCTTAATATAGTAGCTATTAACTCAGCTTGAGTTTCATAGCTTTTTCTATACATCATAAAATCTTCATAAATATACTCAATTTCATCCCAATCTATGTTATTTTTTATTAACTCTTTATCAGTTATTTGATATTTATCCAGGAATTCATCTTTTCTTAACATTATGCTCCCTCTCTTTTGATTTAGTTCATATTCTATTATATCTCATATTTTGTATTTTTAACTATATTATTAATCTTTAAATTTGCAAATAAATTAATAAAAACTTATAATATTTGTTGATAGTATTTTAAAGAGAGGAAGTGAGTTTTTTGAATTTCATGAAAAATAGTATAAATATACTTGATAACGTTTTTGTAATTCAAAGAATTGTAGATCCTAAGCACAAAAAGATAATAACGCTTGATAATGATATAAAAATAGATAATGATCATAAATGCTTTGAGTTTTGGAAAACTGGGGCGGCTTGTTGTAATTGTATCTCTATGCGAGCTTTAAATGAGAATTCATCTTTCTCTAAGTTAGAATATGTAGATGAGAAGCTGTATATGATAATATCAGCGCCCGTTAATGTTGAAGGCGATATTTATATTGTCGAACTTATAAAAGATGTTACAAACGATACTATGTTTTCAACTTACACCAATAAAACTGTTAATGAACTTACATCTGAAATTAATAAATTAAATATGCTTATTGTTACTGATGAATTAACTAATATTTTTAATAGACGTTACTTAGATGAACATCTTCCTGCTCTATTAAAAAACCTATCGTTACCTGATTTTTCAGTTAGTTTGATAATGTTAGATATTGATAAATTCAAAGATATAAATGATACGTATGGACACTTATGTGGGGATTTTATAATTAAAGAGGTGGCAAGCTTACTTGATTCTTATATAAAAAATTTTGGTGGATGGACCTGTAGATACGGAGGAGATGAATTTATAGCTGTTATAGAAAATAAGTCTGAAAATGAAACTTATACTATAATAAATAATTTTAAAACCTTTATTGGAACTAGAGAATTTTTATATGAAAGTAATAAAATCAATATTACTTGCAGCTTTGGAGTTTCTTACCTTAATAACGAAAATATAACATTTAATGATGCTTTAAATTTAGTTGATACAAAACTATATAAAGCTAAAAGTTCAAGAAATTCAGTATGCTAGTCTCAATATAAAAATGCTATTTTAGGTTTGAAATAGCATTTTTATATTGGAATAATAAACTTTACGGTAAAACAGTACTCTTCTATGTTAAAATCTATGACCCCATCATATTTTTCTATTGTAAGCTTTAAATTTTCAATACCAATTCCATGATTAGTTTTATCTTTTTTTAA
The DNA here is from genome assembly GCF_032465715.1 of Paraclostridium sp. MRS3W1. NCBI lineage: Bacteria > Bacillati > Bacillota > Clostridia > Peptostreptococcales > Peptostreptococcaceae > Paraclostridium > Paraclostridium sp. MRS3W1. Next base: position 2,103 of record NZ_JAWDJM010000027.1, read on the forward strand.
AGTTTCTATATTAAAACTTTTATCTAATTCAAGTGGGTGTTTATTTTTAGAGTTTTTTATAACACATATTAATTTATTATCTATAACATCGCAATATAAATGAATATACTTTTCTCTTTTGTTATCATCTAAATTCACACATGCCTCTATTGCATTGTCTATTAAATTATTAAATATTATTGATATATGCATATTTTTTATATGTATATCTTTAGGTATAAATATATCATATTTTAATTTTATTCCATATTTTTTACATACTTTTATTTTATTTTTGATAAGTGCATCCATTAAAATATGTTCACTCACAAAATAGTAATCAATTTCTTCAATTTCTTTATCTATCTCATAAATAAAATCCACTGCTTCTTTATGTTTTTTAGATGCTACTAACTGATTTAAAGCAAACTTATGTTTTTTAATATCATGAGAAATATACCTAACTTTTTTCATATATTTTTCATATTCACTATAGTGCTTTATTTGATTTTCTAATTGATTGTTACTTACTTCAAGATTATATTTTGTATAAGAAAGCTCTGCCTTTATCAATATATTTTGAATTATCAACTCACTAACCAATGTATAAACTATTATATATTTAACAATCTCTATGCTGCTTTCACTTATAAATATCCATTTTAAAAAATATGCTATCACAATGTTATCTATCCAATAATTTATAGTGACATAAATACAGTATTTATATTGTTTATTTAAATAAATGTATTTGTTTTTAATCCTTGTATTCATAAATCTGTAATGCATTCCTATAAATATAATAATAGATATAACAGATATTAAAATATCTATTATAAAATACCAATTTGATAAAACTTTTAAAGAATAATTATGCTTTAAAATAAAATCAAATATGCATTCATATATTATAGATG
>NZ_JAWDJM010000028.1:0-5138 GCF_032465715.1 Paraclostridium sp. MRS3W1
ATATATGATTTAATAGATAGTGCAATACTTGAAGATCCATCAATAACAATAAAGGATGGAAATATAATTAAATCTGAATTTAACGATGAACTAAATTCTTTGAGAGATATATCTAAAAATGGGGCCTTTATGATAAAGGAGATAGAAAATAGAGAAAAAGAAAAAACGGGAGTTAAATCTTTAAAAGTAGGATTTAATAAAGTATTTGGATATTATATAGAAATAACAAAAGCAAATTTAGCTAATGCAAATATAGATGAAACATATATCAGAAAGCAAACATTAAGTAATGCGGAAAGATATATAACTAGTGAATTAAAAGAAATAGAAGATAAAATTTTAAATGCAGAAGATAAAATTAAAAATTTAGAGTATGAGATTTTTGTAAATATAAGAAATAACATATATAAAAATATAGATAGAATTCAATCAGTTGCAAAGATAATAGCTAATATAGATGTATTTGTATCATTAGCAACTGTTGCTTATATAAACAATTATGTAAAACCTATAATTAATGAAAGTAATAAATTAGATATAAAAAATGGACGCCACCCTGTTGTTGAAAGTATAGTTGGAGAAGAAAATTTTGTACCTAATGATACGTATTTAAATCAAGGTGAAAATATTATAAATATAATTACAGGTCCAAATATGGCTGGTAAATCTACTTATATGAGACAAACTGCAGTAATAGCATTGATGGCTCACATAGGATCATTTGTTCCAGCAGAATATGCTAATATACCTATTTTAGATAGAATATTTACGAGAGTAGGAGCTAGTGATGATTTAGCTCAAGGGCAGTCTACTTTTATGGTTGAAATGACTGAAGTTTCTCAAATACTTAAAAATGCAACAGATAAAAGTTTAGTTATATTAGATGAAATAGGACGAGGCACTAGTACTTATGATGGAATTAGTTTAGCTTGGTCTATAGTTGAATATATTCAGGCAAATATAAAATGTAAGACTTTATTTGCTACGCACTATCATGAGTTAGTAGAATTAGAAGATGAGTTTTATGACGTTAAAAATTATTCTGTAGCAGTTCAAGAAAACAATGATGGAATTGTATTTTTAAGAAAAATAATAGAAGGTGGAGCTGATAAGAGTTATGGTATATATGTAGCAGAACTTGCAAAGCTTCCACAAAAAGTTATTGCTAGATCAAAGGAAATATTAAAAGATTTAGAGAAAAATCATATTCAACAAGATTTAAGCACTGCTATTAATATTAAAGAAAAATTAGAAAGTAATGAAAATAAGATAAATATAAAAGTATACGAAACTTTGCAAAATGAATATGAAAGTTTCAAAGAAAATATAAGTGTTAAAGAAAATGACTATAATTTGAATATAGGAAAGCTAAAAAGTGAAATAAATAAGCTTAGAAAAGAAAATAAAGAACTTAAAGAAAATGCTGTAGAAGATGAGGTTGCAGTTACTCAAATATCTTTTGGTTCTGTTTATGATGAAAGCTTAGTGGACGAAATTAAAAAATTAGATATTTTAAATATGACTCCATTAGATGCTATGAATGCTTTATATAGCCTACAAACTAAGGCTAAAAAGGCTAAATAAGTCATTAAATAAGACTTATTAAAAAATATATAAATTTTTATCTATGAAATGAGGTGAATATATGGCTCGAATTAATATATTAGATGAAGTTACTATAAATCAACTTCAAGCTGGTGAAGTTGTAGAGAGACCATCTTCTGTAGTTAAAGAACTGGTTGAAAACTCGATAGATGCTCAAAGCTCTAAAATTATAGTTGAAATAGAAGATGGTGGTAAAAAATTAATTAGAATAACTGATAATGGAAATGGAATTGAATCTAGCGAAGTTGAAAAAAGTTTTTTAAGACATGCAACTAGTAAGATAAAACAAATAGATGATTTATATGATTTATACTCTTTAGGATTTAGAGGAGAAGCTTTAGCATCTATTGCATCAGTTGCTAAAATTGAAATGATTACAAAGCATAAAGATGAGCCAGTAGGAACTAAAATTACAGTAGAAGGCGGAAAAATTATATCAAAAGAACCAATAGGAACTAATAATGGTACGACGATTATAGCTAGGGATTTATTTTTTAACACTCCTGTTAGACAAAAGTTTTTGAAATCAACGCATGCAGAAACTATAAATATTAGTGATTTAATAAACAAGTTAGTTATAGGTAATCCTAAGGTTAGCATTAAATATATAAATAATAAAAAAACTATGTTAAATTCACCTGGGGATGGTAAGCTTATAAACACTATAAGAAGTATTTATGGAAAAGATATAACTGAAAATTTAATAGAGTTAAATCATGAAAGTCAGTTTTTTAATGTAAGTGGATATATAGGAAACAATAATGTTTATAGAGCTAATAAAAACCTTCAACATATATATATAAATAAACGTTATGTTAAAAGTAAAATTATATTAGATGCTATAAGTGAAGGTTATAAATCTTTAATACCTATAAATAAGCATGCAGTTTGCTTTTTAAATATAGAGATAAATCCATCTAAAATAGATGTAAATATACATCCTACAAAGCTAGAGCTTAAGTTTGAAAATGAACAACAAATATATGTAGAACTTAAAGAGTATATAAGAAAGTCATTAATTAGGTCTAACTTGATAGGAAAATATGAAACTTATGATAATGTTGAAAAGAGAGATTTAAAAAAGGTTAATAATTTGGATAACAGTTTGACTCATAATAAAAATCAAATTAGCTCAGAAAATATAAATCAAGGTATATTAAACAACTTAGAGAAAGAGTATAAAAGTCAGACATATACATTTGAAGAGTTAGACGAAAGAAAAGAATTGGAAAAGAAGATTAATACTAAAGATTTAAATAATAAAATAAACAAAATAGATAAAGATGAAATTGTATTAATAGATGAGACAATAGATTTGAATAAAGTTTATAGTTTTAATGATTTAGTAGAATTAGAAAAAAAAGAAGAAAATAAAAGTTTAAAAAGTAATGAAGATGATACTTTAAATAATAAACCTATAATTAGTGAAAGTTTAATAAAAGAATCTGAAAGTGTATATACAGAAAAAAATGAACAAGTAGAGTTTAACAATAATGATAAAAATAAATTTTCATTAAATGAATATATAGTTATAGGTACTATATTTAAAACATATATAATACTTCAAAAAGGAAGTCATATGTACTTGCTAGACCAACATGCAGCACATGAAAGAGTACTATTTGAAAAATATATGGATAAATTTTACAATATGGATATTAACATGCAAATGTTATTAGATCCAATTGTTTTAGAACTAGCAACGACAGATATGCTACAAGTTGAAAATAATATAGATTTATTTATGAAATTTGGTTTTGAAATAGAGATATTTGGCAAAAATCATATAATGATAAGATGTGTACCTACTATATTTGGAACACCGGAATCTGAAAAATTTGTTTTAGATATAATTGATAACATAGATGAAATAAAAAATAATTATGAGTTAAAAGGTGAAAAATTCGCATCGATGGCTTGTAAAGCAGCTATAAAAGCTAATGATAGTATATATGATGAAGAAATAAACAGTTTATTAAACCAAATTGAAATGTGTAAAAACCCTTTTACATGACCTCATGGCAGACCGATATTTGTAGAAATATCAAAAACTGAGATTGAAAAAATGTTTAAACGAATTATGTAAGAAAGAAGGGGAGCAGATGAAAAAGATACCTTTAGTCATACTGACAGGGCCAACTGCAGTTGGAAAAACAAACTTATCAATACAATTAGCTAAAAAAATGAATATGGAAATAATATCAGCAGATTCTATGCAAATATATAAATATATGGATGTGGGAAGTGCAAAAGTTACAGAAGATGAGATGAATGGCGTAAAACATTATTTAATAGATGAGGTTACTCCGGACTATAGTTTTTCTGTATCTGAATTTCAAGAAAGAGCTAATGATTATATAAATCAAATTGTAAAAAAAGGGAAACTACCCCTTGTAACTGGTGGGACAGGCCTTTATTTAAATTCTCTTATATATAATATGGATTTTGCAAAATCAGATGCAGACAATGAGTTAAGAGAAATGTTAAGAGTAGAGCTTGAAGAAAATGGAATCGACTACATGTATGAAAAGTTAAAGTCTCTTGATGAAGAAGCTGCAAATAGAATTCATAAAAATAACACAAAAAGAGTTATAAGAGCCATTGAAGTTTGTATGAGTGGCAAAAAAATGAGTGACTTTAGCAACGATTTAAAATTAAATGAAAAGTATGAACCAATAATAATAGTTTTAAATAGAGATAGAGAACATCTATATAGAAGGATTAACAAACGAGTTGACATAATGATAAGCCAAGGTCTTGAGGATGAAGTTAAAACTCTTTTAAATATGGGGTACTCAAGTGATCTAGTATCTATGCAAGGAATAGGATACAAAGAAATAATTAAATATCTAAATAATGAATACACTTATGAAGAAGCCATAGAAATAATAAAAAGGGATTCAAGAAGGTATGCTAAAAGACAACTAACATGGTTTAGGAGATATGAAAATGCTAAGTGGTTTGATTTAGATAACTACAATGATGAAAAAATACTTTTAGACGATGTAATTAGTTATATTGAAAAAAAGGTAAATGTTGTGTAATATAGAATATAATATATATAATAAATTTGATAAATCATTTTGGAGGGTATTAATCTAATGAAAAATACAGTATTAAACTTACAGGACTTATTCTTAAATAATGCAAGAAAAGAAAGAATACCTGTAACAATATTTTTAATGAATGGAGTTCAAGTTAAGGGGCACGTTAAGGGATTTGATAGCTACATAGTATTATTAGAAGGAGAAAACAAGCAGCAAAATCTTATATATAAGCATGCAGTATCTACTATAATACCAGGAAAACAAATAAACTTTAACAATAATAATAATCAAGGATACAATAAAAATTATCAAGAAAACAAATAATTGAATATAAAATAAAAAAGACTTGAGAGTATTTAAATCTCTCAAGTCTTTTTTTATCTGATTTTATATGTGATAAAGTCACAGAACTATACTCCTACTTTAAATATAATAAAATTATAAGATTATAAAAACTAAAGTTATTACTTTAACAAAATATAATAT
>NZ_JAWDJM010000029.1:0-7300 GCF_032465715.1 Paraclostridium sp. MRS3W1
TTTTTAGATTATACAATATATAATCTATTAGGTGGTGAACTTAATGATTAATTTTACAAACGAATTAATTTTACAAACATTAAATACATTTTTTTTAGTTGGAGTTTTATTTATTGGATATAAATTAGTATGTTATATTGAAAAAAAGATAACTCTACTTATAGAAAAATATATATAAATTAACCCTTTCAATATTATTATTTAGATGTTGAGTATCTAAATTAACATCTAACATAGGATTTGAGAATTCACATACGGTATCTTAATACATTTCTAAATTAACAGTCCTATTATTGTTTAAATTTATTAATTAATTTCAGTTAAAACAATAAACTTGTAATTACTATTTACTATCAATATGTTTAAATTCAAAGTTTTTAATATCCAAAATATTTAATACCTTTAATCTCAGTATTTAGAAAAACGTTATATTAAAAAGATTTCTAATAAATTTTTTTATAAAAGTACTATTACTACAAATTTCTAAAATGTATAATTATAATTGGGAATACTAGGATATAGTTTTATACATTAAGGGGTGAATAAAAAATGAATAAGTTTAATTGTTTGATTTGTAATGAAGAAGTACTTTATGAAAATGAGAGTAAGGAAAGAGTATGTTATTTCTGTAAAAAAACTTACGAATCAGCTATAGTATGTAAAAATGGACACTATGTATGTGATTCATGTCATAGTAGTGATGCACTTACGGCTATAACTAACTACTGTTTAAATAGTGATAGTATAAATCCATTAGAAATGGCAGTAAATTTAATGAAGCATCCAGCAATTAAGATGCATGGGCCAGAGCATCATTATTTAGTTCCAGCAGTATTAAGCACTGCATTTTTAAACAAAACTAATGAAAAATCAAAGTTAGAAAGTTTATTAGATGAGTGTCAAAAAAGAGCTAAGAATGTATTAGGGGGATTCTGTGGATTTTACGGAGCATGTGGAGCTGGAGTAGGTTGTGGAATTTATACTAGTTTAATACAAGAGTCAGGACCTATGAATAAAGAGGAATGGGGACTTTGCAACCTAATGACATCAAAGGCGCTTGAAAATATAAGCAAGTATGGAGGCCCAAGATGTTGTAAAAGAGATTCTTTTACAGCTATAGAAACAGCAATAGATTTTACTAAAGAGCATTTAAATGTGGATCTAGATAAAACTTTAAATTTAAAATGCAATTTCAATAGTTTAAATAAAGAATGTTTAAATTCAAAATGTAAATTTTATGCTGAGAGTGAATTAGCTTATTAATATATAAATAAAAAAGTATATCTTATAGGATATACTTTTTTAGTGATTTTTTTTTATTTAATAGCTGTAACTGAGGCAGACATAATATACTCACCTACGTTTAAGTTATGACCCCACTTCTCTTCATACTCTTTAGAAACAGGTTTGACATCTATTTTTATATTTTTAAATCCTGAATTTGATAAGTAAACTTCTAACTCTTCAACTGAAGAGGCTCCTGTGACTCAGCCACAATATAGTTTTTCATCTTGTTTCATTTCTTGAGTTAAATCTTTCATAAGGACTATATCTGATATAGATAACCTACCTCCCCTTTTAAGCACACGATAAGCCTCATCGTAGACTCTTTGCTTGTTAGGAGATAGGTTTATAACACAGTTTGATATTATAACATCAACTAAATCATTTGCTACAGGTAAATTTTCAATTTCACCTAATCTAAAGTCGACGTTTTTATAATTGTTAGTTAATGCATTGCTTCTTGCTTGACTTAACATCTCTGGAGTCATATCAACACCTATAACAAGTCCATTATTTCCAACTTTTTTAGATGCTAAAAAGCAGTCAAATCCGGCTCCACTACCTAAGTCAAGGACAGTTTCACCTTCTTTTACATCTGCAATTAAGTGAGGATTTCCACACCCTAAGCCTAAGTTAGAATCTTTTGGAACTGTAACCATATCCTCATTAGAATAACCTATACTTTTAGATATATCTTCCCCACAACAACTTAGATTAGATTCATTTGTTACAATTTTTTTATAGCTATCTCTAACTATATTTTTTATATCTCCGTTAGTAATATCTTTCATTATATAAGCACCACCTTTTTATAAGTTTTTGTTAATTGTTAAACCAATGACTAGTTTTATTTGCGATACCAACAAGTGCAAGCATAACTGGAACTTCAACAAGTACGCCAACAACTGTAGCAAGTGCTGCTCCTGAATTAAGTCCAAATAAAGCTATTGCAACTGCGACTGCAAGTTCAAAGAAGTTACTAGCACCTATCATACCTGCTGGAGCTGCTACATTATGAGGTAACTTCCAAGCTTTACACCAAAGATAAGCTAGGAAGAATATAAAGAATGTTTGTATTGTAAGAGGTATAGCAATTAATAATATATGTGTTGGGTTATCTATAATCTTTTGTCCTTGGAAGGCAAATAGTATTATTAATGTTAGTAATAATCCAACAACAGTTATTCCATTAAACTTAGGTAAAAACTCATTTTCAAAATAGTCTAATCCTTTGTTTTTAATTATCATAGTTCTTGATAAGTATCCTGCAACAAATGGAATTATAACAAATAATACAACTGATAATAACAGAGTATCCATTGGAACAACCACATTAGTTACACCTAATAATAAAGCTACAATTGGGGCAAATCCTATTAGTAATATAAGGTCATTTACTGCAACTTGAACTAGTGTGTATGCTGGATCTCCATCTGTTAAGTGACTCCAAACAAATACCATAGCTGTACATGGTGCTGCTCCAAGTAAGACTGCTCCTGCTAAATATTCTTTTGCTAAATCAGCTGGTATAAAGTTCTTAAATACTATAACTAAGAAAAAATATGATATCGCATACATTGTAAATGGCTTTATTAACCAGTTTGTTCCACAAGTAACAACTAAGCCTTTCTTTTGTTTTGCAGCATTTTTTATAGATGTAAAATCTATTTTAAGCATCATTGGGTAAATCATTAGCCATATAAGTATTGCTACTGGTATAGAAACTTGAGCATAAGTGAATTTATCTAAAGTTTGAGGTATTTGAGGTAAATAAACACCTATTAAAACCCCAACTACTATACAAAGTGCTACCCAAACTGTTAGGTATTTTTCAAATACGCCAAGTCCACCGTTTTGTTCTTTTTTATTACTCATTATTTTCCCTCCTATATTTTTATTTAGAACTTCCTTCTCGTATAAGTATTGCAAAGTCATTTGGAAGTATTTCATTTTCTTCTATTTCATTTGCTATTCTTTCAAAATCATATTTAACTTCTATAATTTCTACTTCAACACTTGATGGAGTTTTAGCTATCTCATCTTCATTTTTTATATCTATAATTACATAGTTTGCATTGGGATTACCTGTTTTAGGTTTACCAACACTTCCAGCATTGACAAGTAACTTTTCTCCATAATATTTAGCATATGGTATATGAGTGTGACCACAAACTAATATATCTTCAACTAACTCACTCATAACTTCATCTGCTTCTTTTGAGTTTTCCTTTAAATATTCATTTATAAGTCTTGTACTTCCATGAACAAATCTTATAGCTTTTTTATCAAAATTAAAGATTAGTTCTTTTGGTAAGTTTCTTAAGTATTCTTTATTTTCAACTTTTGTAGTTTGACCTGTAAAGTGCATTGAGAGACCTGCTTTTTCAGCATCTTTAGGATCTGGGTAAGCACATCCACAAACTATTTTTAAGTTTCCTATAGAATCATCGTAATTTCCCATTATAGTAAGTATCTTATTTTTCTTTAAAGTTTCAATAACTTCATTTGGCCTTGTTCCGTAGCCTACTAAATCACCTGTACATACTGTCATGTCTACATCTTTAGTTTCAATGTCAGCTAACACTGAATCTAGGGCATATATGTTGCTATGTATATCCGATATTACTGCTATTTTCATATATATTTCCTCCTAAATTTTACTTTGTTATCTCTAAGATTACATCTTTAACCTGTGAAACAGTATCACAACTTAAATTAGCATTTTTATATGCTTTTAAAATTTCATAATCATATTTTAGCTTTTTATCTTTATCTAATTCGTTGTCTAAGATATTTTGAATAAAACTGTATTGCTTTAAAGTCTCATGATCTAATTTATAGTAAATAAACTTTGCTTCTTTATAATAGTTAACTAAATTAGCATTAGTAAGCTTACTTAAATGTCTGGATGCATTAGATTGTGAGATTTCAAGTATTGCTTCTATTTCACAAACGCATAAAGGTCCATCTCTTAAAATATTAAGTATTCTTAATCTAGTTTCATCGCTTAAAGCTTTTAAAATTTGTATAAGTTCCATAATAACTCCTTTTCATATTAACATATTCACTTATAATCATATGATATGCTAAAAAAAATGATTTGTAAACTATGAAATCAAAAAAAATTGATTTAACTAATAATAGTAATGCTTATATATCTACCTTATAACTATTTATTCATAATTTGTTCATATTTTTTTATTATTATTAATGTGAAAATAAATATGAAAAGGAAGTGCTTATATGAAAAAATCATTAATAGGTGCATTAGCATTAGGATTAGTAATAGGAGCAGGTACGATGGGAGCAACATCATTCGCAAGTGAAAAAGAATATAGTAATAATGTAAATCCAGCAGTATCATATACGGAGCAAAGTAATATAACTCAAGGAGATTCAGAGTTTAAAGTGTTAAATCAAGAATCAAATCAGCTTGAAAAAACAGACGATAGTCAATATAGAAATTCAAACTCTAATTATAGAAATTGTTGCCCATATAGCAACTATGAAAATGGGAATATAAATTAATTTTTTACAAAGAAAAAGCTAATTTCCAAGAGAGATTAGCTTTTTCTTTGTAAAAAATTTTCAATAATTAGAGTTTATATAATCATTATTAATTAAAACTTAAAATATACACTAGCAAAATTAATCCATAAACTTTTTATAAATTTTATGGTATATTGTAATTAATTTATATAGAGATAGAAAAAGGGAGACTTATAAATGTTTAATATATTGATAGTAGATGATGAAAAGAAGATAACACAAGTTGTTAAAGCGTATTTAGATAAAGAGGGCTACAATTGTATAGCAGCAAATAATGGGGAGCAAGCTCTTAAATATTTAACTAACAACAACTTTGATTTAATAATTTTAGATAGAATGTTGCCAGATATAAATGGAGAGAGTATTTGTAAAAAAATAAGAGAAACTTCTATGGTTCATATAATAATGTTGACTGCAAAAACTGAAGATGAAGATCGTATAGAAGGATTTAATATAGGTTGTGATGATTATGTTTGTAAGCCTTTTAACGTTAAAGAGTTAGTTTTAAGGGTAAAAGCGGTTTTTAGAAAACTAGATATAGAAAAGAAGGATGTACTAAAATTCTCGGATGAACTTGAAATAAACATGTCATCTCATGATGTTAAAGTAAGAGGTAAAAAAGTTGTATTAACTAATACTGAATATAAGATACTTTTATTATTTGCTAAAAATTCAAATAGGATATTTAGTAGAGAACAATTATTAGAATTAGCGATAGATGAACACTATGAAAAAGTTGATAGAATTATAGATGCTCACATAAAGAACCTTAGACAAAAAATAGAATTAGATACAAAAAAGGCTAAAATTATTCAAACAGTATATGGAGTAGGTTACAAATTTGGATTATAAATTTAAAAAACTAAAACTTAATAAAAAACTAATTCTATATTTAGTATCGTTAATAATTGTAGTAGTAATAGTTATAGCAGTATCTATAAATAGTATTTTTGAGAAAAAATTTGAAGAGTATATAATTAAGAATAATGAAAATGAGGTTTCTAACTTAATAAATTCAATAGAATCAGAATATATGGATGGTAGATGGAACTTATACAGTATAGAAAAAATAGGAGAAAATGCTATAAATAAAGGAATATTTTTAGATTTATATGATACAAATGGAAATTTAATTTGGGGAGCCACAACATATAGTCAAGATAGATGTAACAAAATCATGGGAAGTATAGAAAACAACATGAATCATACAATGGCCAATTGGCATGGAAAGTATACGGAACAGTCATTAAGCTTAAAAAATTCAAATAATCAAGTTATTGGATCTATAAAAATTGGAACATATGGATTGCTTTATTATATGGATAATGATGTTGATTTTTTAAAAGACATAAACCAAGTAATTACTTTTATAGGTATTTTAATGATATTAATAACAATATGTATAGCCATACTAATTGCTAATAATATATCTAAGCCAATAGAGGTTGTGTCAAATATGACAAACTTAATGGGAGATGGAGGTTATTATAATAAGATTGACTATCAAAGTAATATATATGAAATTGATAATCTTATAGTATCTATAAATAATCTAGCGTCAAAATTAGAAGAGCAAGAAAATCTAAGGAAAAGACTAACTACAGATATATCTCATGAGCTTAGAACTCCACTGACAAATGTACAAACTCACTTGGAAGCAATGATAGATGGAATATGGGAACCGAATACAGAGAGGTTAAATAGTGTAAATGAAGAGGTAATAAGGCTTACCAACTTGGTTAATCAATTAAAAAACTTAGCAAAGTTTGATAGTGAAAAAAGCAAGCTTAACTTAACTGAGATTAATATAGAGAAACTTATAAAAAATATAGTTTATAATAATCAAGGTTGTGCTTTAGAAAAAAATCTAAACATAGTATTTAACTTAGAAAATGTAAATACATATTTAGATAAAGATAAAATATCTCAGGTCATAGTAAATTTACTTTCAAATGCAATAAGATATACAAATGCTGGTGGAAATATATATATAAATGCATACAAAGAAAAAGAAAATATTAAAATACACTTTAAAGATGAGGGAGTAGGGATTCCAAAAGAAAGTTTAAATCATATATTTGAAAGATTTTATAGGGTTGATGAGTCTAGAAGTAAAGATACTGGCGGCATTGGAGTTGGACTTACTATTGTTAAATCAATCGTTGATCTACACAAAGGAAAAATTGAGGTTAAAAGTAAGAAGAATGAAGGAAGTGAGTTTATAATTACGTTGCCAATAATCAACAATCAAAAGATTTAAAGCATATTTAACATTAAATTCATAATTTGTTCATACTTTTAAACTATTATAAATCCATGAGAGATTCTCCTCTTTAATAATAGATTTAATTTTTGAAATAGGTAAATTCTTTATAAAGGATTTACCTATTTTTTTACTAAAAAATACACTGTGATTTAGAAAAATTTTTGCGAATTTATTCATAATTTATTCATAATTATGTAGTAT
>NZ_JAWDJM010000030.1:0-38379 GCF_032465715.1 Paraclostridium sp. MRS3W1
TCGCTCAGCTAATCATTATCTGAATATCTGGCTTGGTTGTTTGTGTTTAATTCTTAAAAAAAGAATTTTTATAATTAACCTACTGTTTAATTTTCAAAGTTCATTTTTGTTTTGCCCTTTTCTTAAGGACAAGTAATACTATACTATGAATTAAACAGTAAGTCAACAGTTTTTTAAAATTTTATTTTATTTTTTATTTTCATGAGTTTTTCTCATATTCTTTCTTTAACTTTTCTATGATCTTTCTTTCTAGTCTTGATACTGTCATTTGTGATATTTCCAACTCTTTTGCTATAATTGATTGTGTTTTATCCAAGAAGAATCTGTCTTTAAATATCTTAACCTCTAATTCATTTAGAGATTCTATAAACTTATTAATAAAGTCCATATTTTCTATATTTCCAAAACTATTTTCTTCTTGTCCAACTTTATCTTTTAATGTTATTTCCTTATCATCTGAATCATCATTACTAGATGCATCTAAAGACATAGGTTGATATCCATATGATGCTTCTATTGCCTCTAGTACTTCTTCTTCTGTACAGTCTAAGTAATTTGCTATATCTATAGCTTTTGGACTTTGTTTGTTTTTTTGCTCTAAGAATAACTTAGCTTCACTTATCTTTTTGCTTAATTCTTGAATTCTTCTTGGTACTTTTACTGTCCAAACTTTATCTCTAAAATATTTCTTAATTTCCCCTATTATAGTAGGTGTTGCAAAACTTGAAAATTCATATCCTTTTTCAATATCATATCTATCTATTGCATATATTAAAGCTAAAGATGCAACTTGAAAAATATCATCAAATTCAACACCTTTATTAATATATTTTTTAGCTAGTATATTAGCTAAATACATATGTCTCTCTATCAGAATATTTCTTATTTCTACGTTTTTGTCATTGCTATATATTTTAAACAGCTCTTTGGTTTCCATATCCATATAGCTTGTAGCATTAGCTACATTCTTCATTAAATACCAACTCCTAAATATTTAGTCATTTTAACTCTAGTCCCAACATCGCTATTAGATATAGTACTTACCTCGTCCATTAATGTCTTTATTATGAATAAGCCTAATCCGCTTTCTTTTGGGTTTGTTAAATCTGGCTCTTGTAGAGATTCTACATCATATCCTGTTCCTTTGTCCTCTACTTCTATTGTTAATCCATTTTCTAATACAGAAAATTGAACTAAAAATTTATCATCTAAACTATGCTTTATAGCATTTGTACATGCTTCTGATACTGCTACTTTTATATCTTCGATATCATCTAAAGAAAATCCAATTTTATTTGCTATTCCAGAAACTGTTAATCTTATAATGCTTACATATTCTGGATTAGATGTAACTTCCATTTTTATAGTTTCTAAATCCAAAACTTATCCCTCCACTTTAAATATTTTGTCTAGACCTGTTATACTGAAAATTTTCTTAACATTTTTTCTAGCATTTAATACATATATATCCTTATCATTAACTTTTAATCTTTTTAATACTCCTATTAATGCTCCTAATCCTGTTGAATCTATGTATTCTAGGTTAGTAAAATCCATTTTTATGTCTACTGGTTGTTCTTCTATTAAGCTGTTTAAATGTGTTTTTACTTTATCAGCTCCAGCTACATCTAACTCTCCATTTATATCTACATTCCAAAAATTATTATCTAGTTTCGACTCTATATTTACAGACATCGTACTACCTCCTTATTACTTTTTAAAAAATCTAAATGCTTTAGTTATATTAGTTACACCACTAGCTAAACTAACAATATCTTCTGTACTTTTTGTAATTGCTGCAACATTTTCTATAGTGTCATGTATATGTCTTTCGTTATAATCTACTATCTTGTATGCTTTTTCAACAACTTTAGTTGTACTATTTATTAGCTTTGCTAGGTATATAGCAATTATTAGTACTGACACACCAAATAAAATAGCTCCTATCTGCCATCCTACTGCATCCATTATACATTATCTCCCTCATCTTCAAAAGTCTTGCTTATTATTATTTCATCTTCAACTATGTTTATATCGTTAACATCACAATCGTCAACTATAGTTGTAATCTTGTCTTTTACAGTTTGAATCGTTCCATCTAAAACTTCTCTAGGATTTTCTTTTATTTCTTCCATTTTATCCTTAGCTTCTTTTCTTAACTCAGAACCTTTTTTAGGTGCTAAGAATATACCAAGTAAAAATCCTATTATCGATCCTAGTAAAAAAACTTTTCCCTTGTTTTTACTCATAATATTAATACTCCTTTCTTACTTTATATAAATATTATATATATAATTATGCAAAAAGAATAGGGTTTGTATACCCTATTCTTCCATCTCTATCTTTGCAATTGAAACTACATTAACTTCATCATCAGTTTTCATTAGCTTAACACCACTAGTAACTCTTCCAAATAAAGATATTTCATTTACTCTAAGTCTTATTAATACTCCATTTGAATTTATGATCATCATCTCATCATCTTCATTAACCATTTGAGCTCCGACAATCTCGCCTGTTTTATCGTTTATATTATAAGTCTTTATACCTTTACCTGCTCTTATTTGAGATCTATATTCCTCTATTGATGTTCTTTTTCCAAAACCATTGCCACTAACAACTAACAATTCAGTTCCTTCACTGCAAAGGTTCATCGATACAACTTTATCACTATTACTTAAAGTTATACCCTTAACACCCATAGCAGTTCTTCCCATATGTCTTATATCATTTTCATTAAATCTTATAGACATACCACCTTGAGTAACTAATATAACATCTTCACTACCATCAGTCACTTTAACTCCAATAAGTTCATCATCTTCTCTTAAACCTATTGCTATTAGTCCTGATTTATTTATATTTTTAAATTCTTCACGCTTAGTCTTTTTAACTATTCCTTTTTTAGTAGCTAATAATAAGAATTCTGATTCACTATTATCATCTATAGATATCATAGTAGCAATTTTTTCATCACTATTTAACTGTAATAAGTTAACTATAGCTGTTCCTTTAGCTTGTCTCTTAGCTTCTGGAATTTCATATGCATTTAATCTATAAACTCTACCTTTGTTTGTAAAGAATAATAATCTACTATGTGTATGAGTAGTTATTAACTCTTTTATAAAGTCTTCTTCTCTTGTAGTAAGCGCTGAAATACCTCTTCCGCCTCTATTTTGGCTCTTATATGTATCTATAGGCATTCTCTTTATGTATCCAAAATGAGTTAGAGTTACTGCTACTTCCTCATTCTCGATAAGATCTCTCATGTCTATTTCGCCTTCAGCATGTTTTATTTCAGTTCTTCTATCATCTGAGTAGTTTTCTTTTATTATAGTTAATTCTTGTTTTATAACATTCATAAGAAGTCTTTCATCACTTAAAATTTCTCTTAATCTATTTATCTTTTTAAGTAATTCTGCATATTCAGCTTCTATCTTGTCTCTTTCTAACCCTGTAAGTCTTTGAAGTCTCATATCAAGTATTGCTTGAGCTTGTACATCCGAAAGATTAAATCTGTTAATTAAACCTTCCTTAGCTTCTTGAGTAGTTTTAGATCCTCTTATCAGCTTTATAACTTCGTCTAAGTTATCTAATGCAATTCTTAAACCTTCTAGTATATGAGCTCTTGCTTCAGCTTTATTTAAATCAAACTTAATTCTTCTAGTTACTACATCCTTTTGATGTTGAACATAGTGATATAAAACTTGTTTTAAATTTAAAACTTTAGGCTCTCCATTTACTAATGCTAGCATTATTATACTGAAAGTATCTTCCATCTGAGAGTGTTTATAAAGCTTATTTAAAACTATGTTTGCATTTGCATCTCTCTTAAGCTCTATAACTATTCTCATACCATCTCTGTTACTCTCATCTCTTAAGTCAGAGATTCCTTCAACTTTCTTATCTTTAACTAATTCAGCTATTTTCTCAACTAACTTAGCTTTATTTACTTGATATGGTATTTCAGTTACAACTATTTGTTGTTTTCCTTTAGCTAGCTCTTCTATGTATGCTCTAGCTCTTACTTTAACTTTACCTCTTCCTGTTCTGTAGGCTTCAGCTATATTTTCTTTACCCATTATTATTGCAGCAGTTGGGAAATCTGGACCTTGTACAAATTGAATTAAATCTTCAATACTGCAATCCTCATTATCTATAAGGTGTATTGTAGCATCAATTACTTCGCCTAAGTTATGAGGTGGTATAGATGTTGCCATACCAACTGCTATACCATTAGATCCATTAACTAAAAGGTTAGGGAATCTAGATGGTAAAACTGATGGCTCTTTTAAAGATTCATCAAAGTTTGGTGTAAAGTCTACTGTCTCTTTATCTATATCTCTTAATAATTCAAGAGCTAATTTACTCATTCTAGCTTCAGTATAACGCATTGCAGCTGGTGAATCTCCATCGACAGAACCAAAGTTACCATGTCCATCAACTAAAAGACCTCTAGTAGAGAAATCTTGTGCCATTCTTACCATTGCAAAGTAAACAGCAGTATCTCCATGTGGGTGATACTTACCTAGAACGTCCCCAACAATACGGGCAGACTTTCTATATGGTTTATCTGGTGTTAAATTTAATTCACTCATTGAGTATAATATTCTTCTATGAACTGGTTTAAGTCCATCTCTTACATCTGGTAGGGCACGTCCAGCTATAACACTCATCGCATAATCAATATACGATTTTTTCATTTCGTGACCTATTTCAATAGGGAGTATTCTATTATTTTCATCCATTAACACTCATCCCCTCTCTTATATATCTAAATTTCTAACATATCTTGCATTTTCTTCTATAAATTCTTTTCTTGGAGCAACCTTATCACCCATAAGCATTGAGAATATTTCATCTGCCATAGATGCATCTTCTATAGATACTTGTAATAAAGTTCTTGTTTCAGGATTCATAGTTGTTTCCCAAAGTTGCTCTGCATTCATCTCTCCAAGACCTTTGTATCTTTGTAGCTCTATTCCACTTCTTCCAAGTTGCTCTAATAAAGTATTTAACTCTTGATCAGAGTATACATAGTATTCTTTCTTTTGTTTTTTGACTTTATATAAAGGTGGTTGCGCTATATAAACATAACCATTCTCTATAAGAGGTCTCATATATCTAAAGAAGAATGTAAGTAAAAGTGTTCTTATATGAGCTCCATCGACATCGGCATCGGTCATTATTACAATTTTATGATATCTAGCTTTTTCTAAGTCAAAATCATCACCTATGCTACATCCATATGCAGTTATCATATTTCTTATTTCATCTGATGATAATATTTTATCTAATCTAGATTTCTCAACATTAAGTATCTTACCTCTTAGTGGTAATATTGCCTGAGAGTGTCTATCTCTTCCTTGTTTTGCTGAACCTCCGGCAGAATCCCCTTCGACTAAGAATATTTCACTTTTTGAAGGATCTTTTTCAGCACAGTCAGCTAATTTTCCAGGTAAAGATGTACTTTCTAGTACACTCTTTCTTCTAGTTAACTCTCTTGCTTTTTTAGCAGCTTCTCTAGCTCTTTGAGCTCTTAAAGCTTTATCTACTATTATCCTAGCAGTTGTTGGATTTTCTTCTAAGAATGAGCCTATCTCTTCAACTGTTACACTATCTACTACACCTCTAACAGCTGTATTTCCTAATTTAGTTTTAGTTTGACCTTCAAACTGAGGCTCTGGAAGTTTTATAGATATAACAGCTGTAAGACCTTCTCTTATATCTTCTCCTAAAAGATTTGAATCTTTTTCTTTTAATATTCCATTTTTTCTTGAATAATCATTTACAACCTTAGTCATAGCAGTTTTAAATCCACTTAAGTGAGTACCACCCTCGTGAGTATTTATATTATTTGCAAAAGAATATATGTTCTCTGTATAACCGTCAGTATATTGTAAAGCTACTTCAACCATGTAGTCCTTTACTTTTTTCTCTATATAAACTATATCATCATGAATTCCTGTTTTTGTTTTATTTAGATGTTTTACAAATTCTCTTAAACCACCCTCATAGTGGAATTTTTTTGTTTTTTCTTGATCTTCTCTCTTATCTTCTAGAACTATATTAACACCTTTATTTAAGAATGCTAATTCTCTTAATCTATGTTCTAATGTATCATACTTATATTCAACTTCATCGAATATAGTAGCATCAGGTTTAAATGTTATTGTAGTTCCTGTTGTTTTAGTTTCTCCAACAACTTTTATTTCTGAAGTTGCAACTCCTTTTTCATATCTTTGGCGATAGATTTTTCCATCATGGTGAACTTCTGCAACTAACCACTCTGATAATGCGTTAACTACAGAAATACCTACTCCGTGAAGACCTCCAGAAACTTTATAGCCTCCACCACCAAATTTTCCTCCAGCATGAAGTACAGTTAAAACTGTTTCTAGTGTAGATTTTCCAGTCTTAGGATGAACTTCTACTGGAATACCCCTACCATTATCTTTTACTAATATGCTTCCATCTTCATTTATAGAAACATATATGTCTGAACAATATCCAGCTAGAGCTTCGTCTATACTGTTGTCCACGACTTCATAAACTAAATGATGTAAACCTCTAGGTCCTGTTGACCCTATGTACATACCAGGTCTTTTTCTAACAGGTTCTAATCCTTCTAAGACCTGTATCTGACTTGCGCCGTATTCTTGTTTCATCTAGTTTCCTCCATTCTCTATACTAATTACATTTCCTTTTTCAATGTTGAAAATAGTAGTATTTTCAGTGCTAAATATTTTTTTATGAGAAGCTTCAGCTGTCGTTATAAACATTTGAACTTTATCTAAATTATCAACTAAAAGTTTTTGTCTAGTCTCATCTAATTCACTGAAAATGTCATCCAATAACAAAATGGGATATTCTCCTACCTCGTTTTTTATCAACTCTATTTCTGAAAGCTTTAATGAAATAGATGCTGTTCTTTGTTGCCCTTGGGATCCATATAGTCTAACATCTAGCTCATTTATATAAATTGATAAATCATCTTTATGGACTCCATATCTAGTAGTTCTAGTTTCTATATCATGCTGATGTCCAGATTTAAGTTTTTCAATAAATCTTTCATACACAGTGTTTACAGTGTCTTCATCATTAATATTTAATTGACTTTTATACTTTATTGATAAATCTTCTAAATTATTAGTAAGATTTTTATGCATTTCACTTGATATAGATGCAATTTTTTTTATAAAATCTCTTCTTAAAATATATATATAACTACCATACTTCGCCAAACTCTCGTCATAAACCTCTATTAAATTTATGTCGACATAGTTACTTTTTAGTAATTTATTTCTCTGAAATAGTATTTTATTGTAATTTGTAAGGTAATTATAATATTTAGGTATAATTTGACTTATTTCTTTATCTATAAAAGACCTTCTTTCTTTAGGGCCTTCTTTGACTAACCTTAAATCTTCAGGAGAAAAAATAACTACATTTAGATTTCCTAATAATTCATATATTTTTTCTATGCTTATTTTATTAATTTTAATTCCCTTTTTGTTATTTTTACCAATTCCAATTTCTATTAGACTATTTCTGTTATATTTTGTGAAATTTCCACCTATATATAAATTTTCACTATCAAATCTAATCATTTCTTTATCTTTACTTGTTCTAAAAGACTTTCCAAATGATAATAAGTAAATTGCTTCTACAATATTTGTTTTTCCTTGTCCATTTTTACCTATAAGTAAATTTATTTTGGGATTAAACTCTAAATAAAGAGCTTCATAATTTCTAAAATTGATTAAATTTAAGCCTTTTAAATACACAAAGGGCACCCCTTTTATAGTATTTTTATTGTATTGCCTTCAACTTCTACTATATCATTAGATCTTAATTTTTTTCCTCTTCTAGTTTCTATTTCTCCGTTAACCTTTACTAGACCTTCTTGAATTAAAAATTTAGCATGTCCACCTGTAGATGCAATATCAGCTAGTTTTAAGAATTGATCTAATTTTATGAATTCAGAATCTATAGTGATTTCTATCATTTTTCTTCCTCCTTTTATTATAGCAAATATATATTAATTTAATTTATTATCTTAAGTTTTAACATATATTCAAAAATATATTATATCATAAAAACCCAACTTTTTCAGTTGGGTTTAATTTTAATCTATATATTAGATGATATTCTTACAGGAAGTAATAAGTATGTATATTTTGTTCCATCTACTGGTTTTATTATACATGGATTTACATTTGTAGTAAATTCTATAAATATTTCCTCACTATCTATAACTTTTAAAGCATCTAAGAAATATCTTGAATTAAAAGCTATGTCTAAATAATCTCCTTCTAATTCTATAGAAACCTCTTCATAAACATTTCCTTTTTCAGTGTTAGAAGTTATTGCTATTGAATTATCTCTTATTGATAATTTTATTAAATTATTTTTCTCTGACTGAGATAATAGTGAAGCTCTTTCTATACTATTTAATAATTCTTTTGTATTAACTTTTGCTCTAACTCCATATTCTCTAGGTAGAAGTTTTTTATAATCTATAAATTCTCCATCTAACAATCTAGTTATAATTTTAGTTTCATTGATTATAAATATAGCATTTTTTTCATCAAATCCTAATTGAATAGCATCATCTTCAGATGAAAGTAGTCCATTTACATCATGAAGTGTTTTTCCAGGGATAATAACTTTTGTATTATTACTCATATTATCAATTTCACTAGATCTTACAGCTAATCTATAACCATCTATTGCAACCAAGCTTATATTTCCACCAACAATTTCTAGTAACTCTCCCATTAATATTGGTTTTGTTTGATCTTGAGATATTGCAAAAACTGTTTGTTTTATCATATTTTTTAGTAAATCTTGAGGAATATTGTATAAGTCATTTTCGTTTACATCTGGTAATCTTGGATATTCAACAGCTGAATCCCCTTTTATTTTAAATCTTGAGTTTAAACAATTTATGTATACATTATTATCAGAATCTGTTTCTATTTCAACAAAAGTATCTGGTAATTTTCTTATTATATCTCCAAATAAACGAGCATTTATTACTATTTCCCCTTCTTCTACTATTTCAGCTTGTATATGAGTGTCTATTCCTATTTCTAAATCATATCCTGTTAAATTTAAAGTTCCTTCTTTAGCTGTTAATAATATTCCTTTTAAAAGTTCTAAAGTTGTTTTTCCATTAATAGCTTTTTGAACAATGCTTATTTTATGAGCTAGTATTTTTTGATTACAAATTATCTTCATTGTGGATAACCTCCTTGGCTTGTTTTATATAAAAATAAATAAGAAAAAATAGTAGTAATAATAGTAGGTGCTGTGTATAATGTGGATAAGTATCTCAATCAAAATAAATACAAAGATATCAACATGTGTAAAAAATGTTAATATCTTTGTGTGTTTTTGTAGAATAAATTGTATATATTTTATTAGAAAAAAAATATGCACATTTAATTAACGTGATATCCACATGCAAATGTTTATAAGTTAACCCTTTAAATCTAGTATTATTTTGTTTACTTTTTCTTTAAAATCTTCGTTATTCTCAATATCCTTAGAAATTTTATCATGAGCGTGTATTACAGTAGTATGATCTCTTCCTCCAAATTCTTCACCTATTTTAGGTAAAGATAAATCGGTAAGCTCTCTTGATAAGTACATTGCAACTTGTCTAGGGTAAGAAATAGATCTAGTTCTCTTTTTAGAATTAAAGTCTTCCATTTTTAAAGAAAATACAGCAGAAACTTTTTCTTTTATCCTATTTACTGTAATTTCTTCATGTTTAGAAGTAGTAATGATGTCTTTTAAAGCTTCAGAAGCTAATTCAAAAGATATAGTTCTATTAGTAAGGGAACTATAAGCAACAACTCTAGTAAGCGCGCCTTCTAATTCTCTTATATTCGATTTAATATTTTTTGCTATGTATACTGTAACTTCATTAGGAACATCTATATCTTCCATTTGAGCTTTTTTTCTTAATATAGCCATTCTAGTTTCAAAATCTGGAGCTTGAATATCAGTTATAAGCCCCATTTCAAATCTTGAACGAAGTCTATCTTCTAAAGTAGGTATTTCTTTAGGAGGTCTATCACTAGATATTATTATTTGTTTGTTTGCTTCATGTAATGAATTAAATGTATGGAAAAACTCTTCTTGAGTTCTTTCTTTTCCTGCAATAAATTGAATATCATCTATTAAAAGGACATCTACATTTCTATATTTATTTCTAAATTCTTCATTTCTGTCATCTTTAATTGAGTTTATAAGCTCGTTTGTAAATTTTTCAGATGATACGTAAACTACCTTTGGATCTTTTTTTTGTTCCATTATATGATGCCCGATTGCGTGCATAAGATGTGTTTTTCCAAGTCCAACGCCACCGTATAAAAATAATGGATTGTAAGCTCTTGCAGGAGCTTCAGCTACAGCAACACAAGCTGCATGAGCAAAACGGTTACTATTTCCAATAACAAATGTGTCAAAAGTATATTTAGGATTTAGATTTGGATATTTTTTTCTTATCTGTTTATCATCATCTAGTTGTTGGTCTTTATCTAAACCTTTTACTTCATTTTCGCTTAAAACAAATTTGATATTATGTTTTTTTAATGAAAGTTGATTTACAGAGCTTTCTATTAGATTTAAATATCTATCTTCAAGTATTCCTTTTGTAAAATCATTTGGAACTAATAATATTAAAGTATTTGATTGTATTTGTAATGGTTTTATTTGCTTAAAGAAAGCATTAAAACTTGGGGGTGATAACTCGCCTTTTATAAGCTGTAGAGTTTTTTCCCATAAAGAAACTATATCCATAATTTAAACCTCCGAACAAAATAATTAACAATTTCCACAAAGTTATTAACAAATTTAGTATTTATTTAAAAAATATAATTTTATGCAAAAAAAATATGGATAAACATGTGGATAAACTGTAAAAAATAAAAAATAGCTGATAATTTATAGAAATTATGAACAATATGTATATAAAGTTATAAATAATATCAATAATAATAAAATATAGTTTATAACTTGATTATTATCTTTTACACAATAAGTTATGCACATTTTATCCACAACTTGTGAATAAATTTAAAATGTTAATAATATTTATAAACATTATCAACAAGTATATTTATAATATCAGAATATATGCTAAACTTCAATAATTTATATACAATTTATCCACATATTTAACGACTTGTTGATAAATATGTCAACAAAATTAACTATCATTTTTT
The DNA here is from genome assembly GCF_032465715.1 of Paraclostridium sp. MRS3W1. Classification (NCBI taxonomy): domain Bacteria; kingdom Bacillati; phylum Bacillota; class Clostridia; order Peptostreptococcales; family Peptostreptococcaceae; genus Paraclostridium; species Paraclostridium sp. MRS3W1. Next base: position 11,238 of record NZ_JAWDJM010000030.1, read on the forward strand.
ACTATTAAATCTTGACAAAACAACGTCAAAAATACGTTGACAATAAGCCTAAAAGGATTTATAATTGTACGTGTTATGCTTACTTTGAGGGTAAAGTTATTATTTTTATAAACGGAAAATTAATCTTGAAAGGCGGTGCAAAAAATGAAAAGAACTTATCAGCCAAAGAAAAGACAAAGAAAGAAAGAGCATGGATTTAGAAAGAGAATGAAAACTTCTAACGGAAAAAATGTTCTTAAAAGAAGAAGAGCTAAAGGAAGAAAGAGATTAACTCATTAATTTTTTTATAAAAGGGCTGCTGAAAAGTAGCCTTTTTGTGTAAAAAATTATAAATTTAAGCTGTGTTTTTAGGAGGATTTAGTATGGATTTCAAGAATACTAAAGGTATAAAAAAAGACTCTGATTTTAGAAAAGTATACAAACACGGCAAATCTTTTGCAAATAAATACTTAGTAATGTATATACTGGATAATAAATCAGACTTTAATAGAGTAGGATTTTCTGTTTCTAAGAAAGTTGGAAAAGCTAATATTAGAAATAAGGTTAGAAGAAGAATAAGAGAAGGTTTTAGGTTAAACTGTGATGAGCATATAAAAGATGGATATGATTTAGTGTTCATAGCTAGAGTAGCTAGCAAAGATGCTGAGTATAGAGATATAGAGAAATCGGTTATGAGCTTGGTAAAAAAGTCTAAACTATTAAAAGGTTAATAAGGATATGGGGGATTAAATTGAAGCAATTATATAACTTATTAAATAATATAAACCATTATTTAACTAGAGTTTTTATATATATAGTAAGATTTTATCAAAAACACATATCTCCTTTAAAAGGACCTACGTGTAGGTTTTATCCAACTTGTTCTCAGTATGCGATAGAAGCTTTAAAAAAATATGGGGCACTAAAAGGATCTTATTTAGCCATAAGAAGAATATTAAAGTGTCACCCTTTCCATCCTGGAGGATATGATCCTCTAAAGTAATTATGTTGTAAAGTAAAGATAAAGACACTTTAGGAGGTATTAGAATTGAATTTTATTAGTAACTTATTAGGTCAAGTTCTTAAATTTATATTAGATTTTGGAATTGAATATGGATGGGCTATTATTTTATTCACTATAGTTGTAAAAGTAATATTATTACCATTAACTATAAAACAAACAAAGTCTATGAAGGCTATGCAAGATATTCAACCAAAAATAAAAGAGATACAAGAAAAATACAAGAGTAAACCAGAAAAGCAAAATCAAGAAATAATGAAGGTTTACCAAGAGGCTAAAATAAATCCGATGTCAGGATGTTTACCATTATTAATACAATTTCCTATATTAATAGGTCTTTATAATGTATTAAGACAGCCGGTTACATACCATGTTTTCCAAAATGCTGCTGCACAAAAAGCTGCGGATACAGGATTTTTATGGATGACATCTTTATCATCACCAGATAAAACATTAATAATAGCTGTATTAGCAGGGGTAACAACATTTATAACTCAAAAGTTAACTATGCCACAAGATCAACAACAAGGATCTATGAAGTTTATGACATACTTCATGTCATTCATGATGTTCTGGTGGGGTATAAGTTTCCCAGCTGGTCTTGCGTTATATTGGACAGTAAGTAACTTATTCCAATTAGCTCAATACTACTTAATAATGAATCCATTAAGAACTAAGCTTGCTAATTCTGGGGAGGGTGTAGTAGATGAAACAAAGCCTAGAAATAAAAAGTAAAAACATTGATATTGCTATATCACAAGCTTTAGGACAATTAAGAGTAAATAGAGAAGACATAGATGTAGTGGTTGTAAAAGAGCCGGTAAAAGGTTTCTTGGGATTAATAGGAAACAAAGATGGAGTTTTTAAAATAACTGTTAAGGAAAAAATAGAAGCTCCAGTTTCAAAAGAACAACCATTAAGAGAAAAAGAAATCACTATTGTAGACAAAAAAGAAGAAAGCAAAGATACATTAAAAGAGTCAGATGTAGTTAGAGATTTCGTATTAAATATAGTTAACAACTTAAATATGGAAGCTCAAGTTGATGTAAATCAAGAAAAAAATGTTGTTAAAGTTAATATAACAGGTAAAGATGCTGCAATATTAATTGGTAGAAGAGGAGAAACTTTAGATTCTATTCAATTTTTAGCAGGGTTAGCTTTAAACAAAGTAAAAAAAGACTCACACTTTAAGGTACTTATTGACATAGAAAATTATAGATCAAAAAGAGAAGAATCTTTAATAAGATATGCAAACAAAGTAGCCAGAGAAGTTGCTAAAACAAGAAAAACTAAAAAGTTAGATTATATGAATCCATATGAGAGAAGAATAATTCATTCAACTCTTCAAAATGATAAGTTTGTAAAAACTCATAGTGAAGGTGTAGATCCATATAGAAGACTTGTAATAGAGTATAAAAAATAGAATTAAAGTAAACCTCCTAAATATATAGGGGGTTTTATTTTTGAAAAAATTTTTATATAATAGTTAGATTGAGGAAATAATTTAAGTATATGAAGATTAAGCGATATACCATGATATTATATAGAGCTTATTTAAATTTTAGATATATATTATTATAAAATAATATTAAGATTATGTTGATATACATGATATTATAGTAGGTAGAGTTTATTCAAATTTTAGATCGATATTATTACAAAATAGTATATAAAGTGATAAAATATTATTTTAAAAGATTGTGTATAAAAATATTAAATAAAGAGGTGATAGGATTGTTTATAGACGATACTATAGCTGCAATAGCAACAGCGCCAGGTGAAGGTGGAATCGGAATAATAAGAATAAGTGGAGAAAAATCACTTCAAGTAGCAAATGATATATTCAAGTCAGTTTCAGGAAAGAAGATCGAGGAATATAACACAAGAACGTTAATATATGGTCATATACTAGATGGAGAAAAGACTATAGATGAAGTATTAGTCGCTTATATGAAAGGTCCAAACTCATATACAACTGAAGATGTTATAGAAATAAACTGCCACGGAGGATTTATTTCTGTAAAAAAAATACTAGAATTAGTTTTATCTAAAGATGTTAGATTAGCTGATCAAGGAGAATTTACTAAGAGAGCATTCTTAAATGGAAGAATAGACTTAGCTCAAGCAGAGGCAATAATAGATGTTATAAATGCTAAGACGGAGATGGCGCACACTGTAGCTCAGTCTCAATTAGAAGGGTCTTTATCTAAAAAAATAAAAGATTTAAGATTCGGTATAACAGAAATGTTAGCTCATATAACTGTTTCTATAGATTTTCCGGATGAAGATGTTGAGCACATAACATATAATACATTAAAAGAAAAATCACTAGAACTTCAAAAAGAAATAAATAAATTATATGATACAGCTGAAAGTGGAAAAATTCTTAGAGATGGATTGAAAACAGTAATAGTTGGAAAACCAAATGTAGGAAAATCATCTCTTTTAAACGCTGTATTAGGTGAGAATAGAGCTATAGTAACAGATATTCCAGGAACTACAAGAGATGTAATAGAAGAATTTGTAAACATAAAAGGAATACCTTTAAAAATAGTAGATACAGCGGGAATAAGAGAGACTGAAGATGTTGTTGAAAAAATAGGAGTTGAAAAATCAAAAGAATTTTTCAATTCAGCAGACTTATCAATAGTTGTTTTAGACTCTTCAAGAGAATTAGAAATAGAAGATATAGAAATCTTAGAAGCTGTACAACCTAATAAAACTATAGTTTTATTAAATAAAACAGATTTAGATCAAGTTATAGATATAGAAAAAATAAAACAGTTTGTAGATGAAAAAAATATAATAACTATATCAGCATTACAACATGAAGGTATAGAAAAAATACATGATAAAATAGAAGATATGGTGTTTGAAGGAACGGTTAGAAACTCTTCTGATTTAGTTGTTACAAACTCTAGACATAAAGATGCACTATACAAAGCTAAACAATCAATTTCAGATGCTTTAACGGCTATAGACTCATATATGCCATTAGATTTTATAGAGGTTGATTTTAAAAATATATGGGATTACTTAGGTTATATAAACGGAGATACAGTAACTGAAGATCTATTAGACACGATATTTAGTAACTTCTGTATAGGAAAATAAGTATAGTATGTTTCACGAAAAACATATTATATTTATCAGAAAGGAGAATATATGTTAAATTTTGATGCAGGAAATTATGATGTAATAGTAGTTGGAGCAGGGCATGCAGGATGTGAAGCTGCATTAGCTACAGCTAGGATGGGACATAAGACATTAGTTATAACTCTTTCTTTAGACTCAATAGCTTTACTTCCTTGCAACCCTTCTATAGGAGGAACAGGAAAAGGACAATTAGTTAAGGAAATAGATGCTCTAGGTGGGCAAATGGGTATAAATATCGATAAAACATTTATACAAAGTAGAATGCTAAATACAGCTAAAGGGCCAGCTGTTCACTCATTAAGAGCTCAAGCAGATAAGGCTAGATACCATGAAGAAATGAAAAAAACATTAGAAAATGAGCCTAACTTAGATATAGCAATGGATGAAGTTGTAGATATATTAAGTGAAGGTAATGTTGTAAAGGGTGTAATTACAAAACTAGGATGTATATATCATGCTAAAGCTGTAATACTTGCAACAGGAGTTTACTTAAATTCTAAAATATACATGGGAGAAGTTTCTTTTTATGAAGGTCCTAATGCTTTAGGATACAGTAAATTCTTAACTGATAAACTTGTTGACTTAGGATTAAGAATGAGAAGATTTAAAACAGGAACTCCTGCTAGAATACATAGAGATAGCATAGACTTCTCTGTTATGGAATTACAAAATGGAGATGAGCGTATAACTCCATTCTCATTTTTAAATAATGAATTAGCTAGAAAACAAGAGCCATGTTACTTAACAAGAACAAATTTAAACACTCATGAAATAATAAAGAGTAACCTAGGAAGATCTCCTATGTATGCAGGGGAAATAGATAGTACTGGTGCTAGATATTGTCCATCTATAGAAGATAAGATTGTTAGATTTAGTGACAAGGAATCACATCAAATATTTATAGAGCCAGAAGGAGAAAGTACTAAAGAAATGTACATCCAAGGTATATCAACAAGTTTACCTTACGAAGTACAAATTCAAATGTATAAAAGTGTTCAAGGTCTTGAAAATGCAAGAATAATGAGACCTGCATATGCAATAGAGTATGATTGTATAGACCCAACTCAATTAAAAACAACTCTTGAGATAAAAGGTGTAGACAACTTATTTAGTGCTGGTCAATTCAATGGAACTTCAGGTTATGAAGAGGCAGCATCTCAAGGTTTAATAGCAGGTATAAATGCAGCATTAAAAATTCAAGGAAAAGAACCATTTATATTAGACAGATCAGAAGCTTATATAGGTGTTTTAATAGATGATTTAGTTACAAAAGGAACTAATGAGCCTTATAGAATGATGACGTCTAGATGTGAGTACAGATTATACTTAAGACAAGATAATGCAGATATGAGACTTACTGAAAAGGGTAATGAAATAGGACTTGTAAATGAAGATAGATATAAAAAATACTTAGATAAAAAAGAGTTAATTGAAAAAGAATTAGAAAGATTAAAGACTGAAAGAATTACTCCTAAAGACATAAATCATCTACTAGAAGAAAAAGGAGCATCTCCTATAAAAGTAGGTTATTCTTTATATGAATTCTTAAAAAGACCAGAAGTTGATTATGAAATGATAGAAGCTGCTGGTAAAGGAGCAGGAGAAGAAGTTCCTTATTCAGTAAAAGAACAATGTGTAATAATGACTAAATATGAAGGTTATATAGATAAACAATTAAAACAAATAGATCAATTTAAAAAGCTAGAAAATAAGAAGTTAAATGAAGACTTAAATTATTCAGCTATAGATGGGTTAAGAATAGAAGCTAGACAAAAGTTAGATGCTATAAAGCCTATATCAATAGGACAAGCATCTCGTATATCTGGAGTTTCGCCAGCTGATATATCAGTTTTACTTATCTATCTTGAACAACAAAGAAGAGGTAGAGGTGAAAAAAATGACTAATGCTGATATATTAAAAAAAGGTATTGAAGACTTAGGATTAAAATGTAGTGATGAAACTATAGATAAGTTTAGTAAGTATAGAGAAATCTTAGTTGAATGGAATCAAAAAATGAATCTTACTGGAATAGAAGAAGAAAAAGAAGTGTATATAAAACACTTTTTAGATTCTGTAGCTGCAGTTAAAAAAGGTTATATAAAAGATGGAATGTCTATAATTGACGTAGGTACTGGAGCTGGGTTTCCAGGACTTCCATTAAGAATTTGCTTAGAAAATTCAAAAGTAACACTTTTAGATTCTTTAAATAAAAGAATAAATTTCCTAAGTGAAGTTTGTACAAATATTAATATAGATGATATTGAATTAATACATGGAAGAGCAGAAGACTTTGGAAAAGACGAAAAATATAGAGAACAATATGATATAGCTACAGCTAGAGCTGTTGCAGGACTACCTATTTTAATGGAATTTTGTGTACCTTTTATAAAAGTTGGGGGCTACTTTGTATGTTTAAAAGGACCAAATGCAGACACTGAATTAGAAGAGTCTAGAAAAGCTATGGAAGTTTTAGGTTTAGAATTTGTAGAAAAGATAGATGTAGAGCTTCCAGAAATAGAGCTAAAACATAATATAGTTGTTTTCAAAAAAGTAAATAGTACGCCAGCAAAATACCCAAGAAAAGCAGGCAAACCAGTAAAAACCCCAATAAAATAGAATGAAAATCTATATTTCCAAAGAAATATTTTTAAATTATATGTTAAAAAAAATATTTTAGAAGGAATATGTAGTTAAATGAAGAAATATTATACAAATAAGTAACTAAGGTAATTTCGTGTTTTAAATATATTTAGTTTTGGATGAGAGAGGGATGTTATGGAAGATAAAAGAGTTATGGAGATACCTATAGATAATATAGTTCCAAATCCATACCAACCAAGAAGAGTATTTTCACAAGCGGCATTAGAAGAGTTAAGTGAATCTATAAAGGTATATGGTATATTACAGCCTATAACTGTTAGGAGTAAAAGCAACAATGAGTATGAATTAGTAGCAGGAGAGAGAAGGCTTAGGGCATCAAAACTAGCTGGATTAAAGACTATTCCTGCTATAATAAATAATATGTCTGATGAATCTTCAGCTGTATTAGCATTATTAGAAAACTTACAAAGAGAAGATTTAAATTTTATAGAAGAAGCTATGGGTTATGAGAACTTAATAAAAGAGCATGAGTTCACACAACAACAGCTTGCAGCAAAGTTAGGAAAAAATCAATCTACAATAGCTAATAAAATTAGAATACTAAGATTACCAACAGATATAAAAATAAAATTAGTAGAGAATAGTTTAACGGAGAGACATGCTAGAGCTTTATTGAAATTGCCAAATGAAGAACTTATGAGAGAAGTTTTAGAAAAGGTAATAAAATCAGATTTAAATGTAAAGAAAACAGAAAAGCTAATAGCAGATATATTAGAAGATTTAAAACAACCTAAAGATGGTGAAGATAAAAAACAAACTGTCAAAGGTATAATGGGAATGAGAATATACCTTAATACTATCAAGCAAGCATACGAAGCTATAACTAATACAGGATTAGAAGCTAAGTATAAAGAGGTTGATAAAGGTGATCACATAGAGGTTGTTGTAAAGATTCCTAAAAAATAAAAGATTACTGCTTAGCAGTAATCTTTTTTTAAAAGGTTAAAGGGGGTTAAGTCTTATGAGCAAAGTAATAGCAGTGTTTAATCAAAAAGGTGGAGTTGGAAAAACAACTACAAATGTAAATTTAAGCGCTAGTGTAGCTAAAATGGGTAAAAAAGTTTTAGTATTAGATCTAGATCCACAGGGGAATTCTACTAGTGGATATGGTATAGAAAAAAATGAAGTCGAAAATACAATTTATGAAGTATTAATAAATAATGATAGTATAGAGAATGCAATAATTAAAACTGAATTTGAAAATATTGATATAGTAGCATCAGCAACAGAATTAGCTGGAGCAGAAATAGAGTTTACAACTGTTGAAGAAAGAGAATATATATTAAAAAAAGCAATAGATAAAGTAAGGGATAAATATGATTACATATTTATAGATTGTCCTCCATCTTTAGGTATGCTAACTATAAATTGTTTAACAGCAGTTGATAGTGTTTTAATACCTATACAGTGTGAATACTATGCTTTAGAAGGTGTTAGCCAGCTAATGGAAACTATATCACTAATTAAGAGAAGTCTAAATCCTAATTTAGAGATACAAGGTGTAGTTTTAAGTATGTTTGATGGAAGGGCGAACCTGTCAATTCAAGTAGTAGAAGAAGTAAAAAAATACTTTAAAGGAAGTGTATATACAACTTTAATTCCAAGAAATGTAAGGTTAGCAGAGGCTCCAAGTCATGGTAAACCAGTTATATACTATGATTCTAGATGTAAAGGTGCTGTTGCATACTTAGAATTAGCAGAAGAATTTATAGATTTAGAGGAGGATGTGATATAGAATGGAAAAAACGACAAGACGTTCAAATAGACTAGGAAAAGGGCTAGGAGCTTTAATTCCAACTATAAAAGAAGAGATAGATTCAAAAGACATTGTTAATATAGATATAAAGAAAATTTATGCAAACCCAGAACAACCTAGAAAAGTTTTTGATGGGGAAAAAATAGAGATATTATCAAATTCTATAAAAAACTATGGAGTTTTACAGCCTATAGTAGTTAAACCAGACGATGAAGGTAAATACATGATAATAGCTGGTGAAAGAAGATATAGAGCTTCAAAAAAAGCTAATTTAAAAGAAATGCCAGCCGTTATAAAAGATATACCTATGAAAGATTTAATGGAAATAGCTCTTATAGAAAACTTACAAAGAGAAGATTTAAACTCTATAGAGGAAGCAATAGCTTATAAAAGTTTAATAGACCATTATAGTGTGACTCAGGAGGAAATTTCTGAAGCAGTTGGAAAAAGTAGACCTCACATAACAAATACTTTAAGACTTTTAAATCTTAGTAAAGAAGTTATGGCTATGGTGGAAGATAATAGAATTACTCCAGGTCATGGTAAAGCTCTTTTGAGAATAACTGATTCAAAAATACAATTAGAGTTAGCTAACAAAATAATAGAGGAAGAGTTATCTGTTAGAGAAACTGAAAGATTAGCTAAAAAAATAGTAGAGAGCGAAACTCCAGTTGTTGAAAAAAGTAAAAAACAAAAAGATATATATATTGTGGATGTAGAAGAAAGACTTACAAGTCTTTTAGGAACAAAAGTTAATATTTCTAAAGGCAAGAAAAAAGGTAAAATAGAAATAGAGTACTATAATGATGATGATTTAAATGGCATAATATCATTATTGTTAGAAGGACAAGAAGCATAAGAGAGGGGACTTAATATGATTTACTTAGATAATGCAGCAACTACATTTCCAAAACCTAAGGAAGTATATTGTGCAGTTTTAGATTGTATGGAAACTTATGGAGCTAATCCAGGGAGAGCTGGTCATAAATTAGCTATGAGAGCAGGGAGAGAGATTTACGAGTGTAGAGAGAATATAGCTAAACTTTTAAATGTATCTAATCCTATGAATATAGTGTTTACACATAATGCTACAGACTCTTTAAACCTTGCTATAAAAGGGGTTGTTAAACCTGGAGATCATATTATAACAACAAGTATTGAACATAACTCAGTTATAAGACCTATAAAGTCTTTAGAGAAAAAAGGAGTAGAAAATACTATTGTTAAATGTGATAAATTAGGACAACTAGATCCTGAAGATATAAGAAAAGCAATAAGACCAAATACAAAATTGATTGTTACAACTCATGCATCAAATGTATGTGGAACTATTGTTGATATAGAATCTGTAGGTAATATAGCTAAAGAAAATAATATATTATACTTAGTGGATGCATCTCAAACATTAGGGGTATATGATGTAGATGTTCAGAAATTAAATGTAGATATGGTAGCAGCTCCAGGACATAAATGTTTACTTGGACCACAAGGGACAGGTATTTTATATATAAGAGAAGGACTTAATGTCGATATATTAAAAGAAGGTGGAACAGGTAGTAATTCAGAAGACTTATTCCAACCTAACATGATGCCTGATAGATATGAATCAGGAACTCATAATACACCTGGTATAGCAGGGTTAAATGCAGGTGTTAAATTTGTTCTAGAAACAGGAATAGATAAAATTAGACATCATGAAGAAGAATTATGTGATTATATGCTGAAAAAACTAAAAGAGGTTCCTAATGTTAAAATATATGGACCTTTAGATAGCAAAAAAAGAGCAGCTGTAATTTCTATAAACATAGGGGATATAGATTCAGGAGAATTAACATACCTGCTAGATGATATGTACGATATTGCAACAAGATCAGGAATTCATTGTTCACCACTTACTCATGAGACAATAGGAACGCTTGTACAAGGTACTGTAAGATTTAGTTTTGGATACTTTAATACAAAAGAGGAAATAGATAAAACTGTCGAAGCTTTGATAGAAATAGAAAAAGAAATTAATATGTAAAAATATGGGTGATTTACCTCAGTAGTATAGCTATAAAGAGGGAATCACCTGTATTTTTATGTACTAAATTAAAAAATAAATGGCGCCTAAAAAAATAAATTAGTGTATTTATGATAAATATAAGTTATAATTTTATTATAAGAAAATGTTTTCTAGGGGGGACAGGCATGGAAATTTTAAGCTTAGGAGAAAAAATTAAGAAATTAAGAAAAGAAAAAAACTTAACGCTTAAAGAACTAGCTGGAGAAAGAATTACTGCAGCTCAAATTAGTCATATAGAAAGAGACAAGTCATACACTAGTTACGAGTTATTAGAATATTTAGCAAGCCGTCTTGGTGTAAGTGTAGACTATTTACTAGAAACAAAGGAAATGCAAGCTAAAAAGATAACTGATAATTTAATAATACAAAGTGAAATTTATATAAAATGCAAAGATTTAGAAAAAGCAAAAGAAGAAATAAATAAAGTTATGTCGATATGTACAAAGTATCAATTAATAGATAATTATGGGAGATGCAATCTATTACTTGCTACGATAAACCTAAAACAAAAAGATTATAATGCTGCTATAATTAACTTTGAAAAATCATTATATTTTTTCATACAAAATAATGATAAAGAGAATATAGCTAAATGCTATATAAACATAGGTAAAATTTATATGGAAGAAAACTTCCATAAAGGAGCAGTAAGTAACTTCAAATTTGCTGAAGATATTTTAGAAGAAAATAAATTAAATGATTCAAGTGTTAAAAAAGATTTATACAGCAATATATCATTTTGTTATACACAACTAAACAAAGATGATGAAGCTTTAGAGTATATAGAAAAAATTAAAAACTTAGATATAACTGTTAACACAAAAGAAGAAGCTGAGTTAATGGTATCTAAAGCAAATAAATTAATGGGTATGGGTAAATATGAAGACGCTAAGCAACAATTTAGATTAGCTTTAGAACTTTTAGAAGAAGAAGATAATAAGAATGAATTAGCTAATGTTTATTTAAGAGTATGTGAAGTTTATGAAAATATAGGTGACAGTGAAAAAGCATTAGATTATTCAAAGAGAGCTTATGAAATAAAAAAATATGATGAAGATGAATGTTCAATTAATGTTATTATAAAAATAATACAATCATACATTCAACTAGAAAACTATGAAGAAGCTAGAAAGTATTCGAAGTTAGCACTAGCTAGTTCAATAAAAAATAAAAATAAGTATTTTGAATATAAAGCTCTTAAATATTATTCTCAAATATACAAAAAAGAAGAAAATATTAAAATGGCAATAGAATATATACTAAAATGTACAAATATAGTAAATGAACTAAACGACAGGAAAACTCTTGCAGACTTATATATAGAATTAGGTCAACTATATACAGATATCTCAAAAGAAAAAGAACTTGAGTATTATCAAAAAGGTGTTTGTTTATATAAAAACTTAGAAATTATTTAAAAAGACTCTTTAATAAAAGGAGTCTTTTATTTTTATATAGAAAATATTAGGTATAAATGGGCTTGGGGGGATTAGATGTGAAAAAGAAATGGTTATTAATAATTGTATTAATTATAATAGTTTTAATAAATCCTAAGACAATAGGAAGTGTTAGTCAAAAATTAGGTAAAAAATCTGTAAAAATACAAGATAAAAAAAGTATAGAGGTCAGTGAAAAATTTAATTGTGTAGAGTATGAAGATAATATTGTATATTATGATGGAAAGACATTAAAAAGTGTAGATGAAAATGGAAAAGAAATATTTAAGATAAATCTAAATATAAAAAATTTAAGACTAGATAGTAATAAATATATAGATGTATTAGATAAAGATAAAAATACTATATATAGTATAAATAAAACTGGAAAAGTTGTTTTCAAAAAAAATGTACCGAATAATGGACTTATGTATGTAAGTTTAGATAATGATTCATATGTATATGCATATAAAAAAGAAAATAAAGATAGTATAAATATTTACGATTTTGAGGGTAACTTGCAGAAAAACTTAGATTTAGAAGGAAAACTAACTGATATAGAATATACATCACAAGGTATATACGTGTGTGATTTAAAAACTGAAAAAGATTTAGAAAGCACAATAACTAAATATGATTACAATGGAAACTTAAAAAATAAAAAAAGCATAAAAGACTCTATTATTTTAGATAGCATAGTGCAAAAAGATAATATTTACTTAATTGAAAAAAATAAAATAAGCAGGGTAGATTATAATTTAAAGGTAATTGATGAATTTGATGTTAAAAATATAAAATATTATAGCAATATAAATAGTGATGGAATGTATGTTATAGAAGAAAACAATAATATAAAACATATAAGCAAGAAAGTTGAAGATATATCTACATCAAGTAATATTGAATATATAGATGGTATTGTTAATATGAAAGATAACTTTATATTGTATAAAGATAATAAAATAATTAATAAAAAAGGTGAAGAATTAAAAGGTTTTGAAAAGGATATAAAAAGTATAATGTTGATTAACGACTCAACTCTAGGTGTTGAATTGGATGATAAAATACAAATATTAAAAGTTAAATAGACAATAGGACAATGAAATAATTTAAATCTATTGTATAGGAATAATCTATAACAAAATATGTCTATATATGTTAAAATTAAGGAAGTATTATATTAAGGAGATGAGTATTTATGAGAATAGAGTTAGATGCAAAAGGACTGGCATGTCCGAAACCAGTTATAAATACTAAAAAAAAATTAGATAGTATTGAACAAGGGGTTGTAGAAGTAACTGTAGATAATGAGATTGCTAAGGAAAATATATTAAAATTAGCAAAATCAATGAATTTAGAAGCAAATGTATTAAAAACAGAAAAAGATTCTATTTGTATAGAGATTATAAAAGGTGAAAATGTTATAATAGAAGAAAAATCACAAGAGTCTTTAGCTGATACATGTATATTTATAAACTCAGATAAAATGGGAACTGGAAATGATGAATTAGGACAGGTACTTATAAAAGGATATATATATACTTTAACAGAAAGTAAGCCATATCCAAAAAGTATACTATTTGTTAATAGCGGAATAAAGTTGACAACAGAAAATGAAGCAACAGTAGAAAATCTGAAAATATTACAAGATGCAGGTGTTGAAATATTATCTTGTGGAACATGCTTAGATTACTACGGATTAAAAGAAGAATTAAAAGTTGGAACTGTAACAAATATGTATACAATTGTAGAATCAATGAATAATTCATCAAAAACTATATCTATATAAATAATAAAGACTACATGACAAAGTTTATGTAGTCTTTGTTTATATAAAATCAAAAATAAAGGCATTAAGAAAGGAATACAGGAAAATGAACGAAATGTATATAGTAGCTTTTAACTCAACACATCATGCAATAAGAACAGATAAAGTTTTAAATGAAAAAGATTTAAAGGTAACGACTTTACCAACACCTAGAGAAATAAGTTCTAGTTGTGGAATATCTGTTAGATTTTTAAAAGAGGATATGGATGTAGTTGTAGAATCTTTAGAAGAAAATGAAATTTTATATAATGGAATTTTCAAAGTAAATAGAGTAGCCGGAGGAAAAAAAGAAGTAACTAAATTAAGATAGGAGTGATGCAAATGCCAATGAAGCTAAACGTAGGAGATGTTGTAGAACTAAAGAAACCACATCCATGTGGATGTAAAGAATTTGAAATAACTAGAGCAGGAATGGACTTTAAAATAAAGTGTTTAAAGTGTGATAGAATGCTGATGTTAGATAGAGAAACTTTAGAAAAAAGAATAAAAAAAGTAAAAGGCTTGTAAAAAAGCGTTTTCTTTTGCTATAATTAAAGTGGGAAAACATTTTACCAAGGGGGAACTTAATTATGGCTATCAAATTTGCAAAAAGAATGGATGGATTAAAAGGATCTGAGATTCGTGAGCTTTTAAAATTGACAGAGAAACCTGAAGTAATATCTTTTGCAGGCGGACTTCCAGCTCCTGAATTATTTCCAGTAGAAGAAATGAAAGAAATATCAAGAATGGTATTAGAAGAATCAGGAAGAGAAGCTCTTCAATATACTACAACAGAAGGATTTGGACCTTTAAGAGAGCACATAGCTGAAAGAATGAATAGAAAGCTAAAAACTAATGTATCAAAAGATGATCTATTAATAACAAGTGGATCTCAACAAGGTTTAGATTTTGCAGGTAAAATTTTCTTAGATGAAGGAGATGTAGTTTTAGTAGAAAGTCCATCATACTTAGGTGCACTTAATGCTTTCAAAGCTTATTGTCCTAAATTTATAGAAGTACCAACTGATAAAGATGGTATGATAATTGAAGAACTAGAAAAGATTTTAGAAACAACAGAAAATGTAAAAATGATATATGTTATACCTGACTTCCAAAATCCAACAGGAAAGACATGGTCTATGGAAAGACGTGAAAGATTCATGGATGTCATAAATAAGTTTGAATTACCAGTAGTAGAGGATAATCCATATGGGGAATTAAGATTTGAAGGGGAAATATTACCATCATTAAAGGCTATGGATGAAAAAGGACTAGTTATGTTCTTAGGATCATTCTCAAAAATATTCTGTCCAGGATACAGAATAGGTTGGGTTGCTGCTTCTCCAGAATTATTATCAAAATTCATATTTGTTAAACAAGGAGCAGACTTACAAGCATCTACAATATCACAAAGAGAAGTAAGTAAATTTATAGATGTTTATGATTTAGATGCACATGTTGAGAAAATAAAAACAGTTTATAGAAGACGTAGAGATTTAATGTTAAAAACAATAGATGAAACATTCCCAGAAGGAATAGAACATACATATCCAGAAGGTGGATTATTTACTTGGGTAGATCTACCTCAACACTTAGATGCAAGAAAAATAATGGAAAAATGTTTAGAAAACAATGTTGCTTATGTTCCAGGAGGGTCATTCTTCCCTAATGGAGGTAAAGAAAATACATTCAGATTAAATTACTCTAATATGCCTGATGAAAAAATAGTTGAAGGTGTTAAGAGATTAGCAGAGGCATTAAAAGATGCTTTAGCTCAAGATGCAAATGCTTAAATAAAAAATAGTGACCTTTCGGTCACTATTTTTTTTAGGGGAGATTAAGATGAAATATATTAAGGTTATGGGGTTATACCTTATAGGATTAACAAAATAAAAATCTTTATACTATATTAATTTTAGATTTTATTTTTTCTAATAATATTAATATTTCCAATTTTAGTATGAAATAAAATAAAATTGACAATTAATTTTATTAGTGATAAAATGTGTAAAGTGTGAGATTATAAATCTCATTTCTCTGCTCTGCGCAGCAGAGCCGTAAGTCCAAAGGGAGGTGAATCGTGTGAAGAATTATGAATTAGTTTTCGTAGTAAAGCCTAATGCAGATGAAGAAACAAAAGCAGCTGTATTAAACAAGGTTAAAGAAGTTATAGCTACTGAAGGTGAAGTTGCAACTGTAGATACTTGGGGTACTAAGAAATTAGCTTACCCAATAGCTAAGTTCACTGAAGGTTACTATGTATTAGTTAACTTTAAGTCAGGTGTTGATGTTCCTAAGGAAATAGACAGAAACTTAAAGATAAACGAGAACGTAATAAGACATATGATAGTTGTTGCTTAATAACTAATATATAAATTTTACGTGAATAGGCGGTGTTTATATGAATCATGTTGTGCTAGTGGGAAGATTAACGAAGGATCCTGAGTTAAGATATATCCCAGGAACAGGAACAGCCGTTGCATCATTCAGTATTGCCATTGATAGAGATTTTACTAAAAAAGATGGTAGCAAAGATACTGATTTTATACCGGTTGAGGTAATGGGTAAACCTGCTGAATTTTGTGCAAACTATATATCAAAAGGTAGATTAGTTGCTATACAAGGTTCGATAAGAGTAGATAATTATCAAACTCAATCAGGAGAAAAAAGAACTTTCACTAAGGTAAGTGCTCGAAATATACAAGCCTTAGATAGTAATAAAAATAGATCGGATAGTCCATATCCAAATCAAAATCAGAATCAAGGATTCGAACCTAGTTTCGAACCAAGCTTTGAGCCTGCAGGATTAGATCCTCAAGGATTCCAAGCTATAGATGATGATGATATACCATTCTAAAAAGGAGGGAAAAAGACATGATAAACAAGAAGAGACGTAAGAAAAAAAGAGTTTGTCAATTCTGTGCAGATAAAAATGCTAAGATAGACTACAAAAATACTCAAAGATTACAAAAATACGTAACTGAAAGAGGTAAAATATTACCTAGAAGAATAGCTGGTACTTGTGCTAAGCATCAAAGAGAATTAACAGTTGCTATAAAGAGAGCTAGAAACTTAGCTTTATTACCATATACATTAGACTAAGAAAAGGACGAGCCTTTAGGGGGCTCGTTTTTTTATTGGTTAAAACTACTATGATTTATGATATAATATTTATATATTAAGGAGGGGGGACATAGTGAGACTAGATAAAAACTCAGAGATAACGAAGAACATAAAAATTATTGAATGGATGAAAACAGAATTAATAATAAGCCTGGGGGACTTATTTAACCTTTTATTTAAAGGTACAAGACCTGTAGATCAGATTTTACAAGATACTCTAGCTAATATAGTTATGGTTACATATTTACTATCAAAGAGACTTGGAATTAGCTTTAAGGAAATAGATTATAAAATAAAGGAAAAGATAAAGGATGGAATAGAGGAAGACCATAGTGTAGAACGATGGTATGGAGATTTATCTAATCTTAAAAATTACTTAGACAATAGGGAGTGATATTAATTTGAATAATAGAGCTAAATTAACTCAAACGGCAATGATTACTGTTATAGCTATTGGACTTTGTCTTGCTTCAGCATACATTCCGTTTTTAGGGTTACTTGCGCTTATTCTTCCTGTTCCATATGCTATAATATCAACAACTTCAGGATATAAGTATGCATTAATTTCAGCTATATCCTCTTTTTTTATATTGGTATTAACTGTAGACGTAGTATACGCTTTAAATTTACTTATAATGTGTATGTTACCAGGGATAGCAGTGGGATATAGAATCGATCAAGATATCAAAGTAGAAGATGAAAATAAAAGCTTTACGCCTATATACTTTGGAACGATAGCATTTATACTATCTATAATTGTATTTTTTGCAATGTCAAAACTGTTATTTAATATAGATTTATTAGCAGATATATCGAAAACTATAAAAGCAACAGTAGAAGCTCAGTTTGCTATTATGGAAAGTACGAATATGATGCCTAAGGAAAATATAACAGCCAAAGATATGATTAATACGTTCCAAAACATGATGCCTACAGTGTTATTTATGTATAGCATAATAGCATCACTAATAACATATTATGTAGAAGCCTTTATTTTAAGAAGAACTAAAGTATTAAATTACGATTTACCAAAATTTTCGGAGTTTTATTTACCAGGAAATGCTATAGTAACATCACTAATATTATATTTATTAGTTATGTTCTTAGAGATGTTGAATATAGGGCTTTATACAGACTCAATAATGTTAAATATTCAATTGGTATTTAGTATACTATTTTTAATACAAGGTGTATCAGTGTCTATTTACTTTATAAAAAGATGGAAAGATAAATCACCAGGTAAAATAGTATTTGCAGTAATAGCAGTAATTCTATTATCAGGATCCATGATTTTGAGCTTTGTAGGAATGTTAGACAGTGCAATTGATTTTAGAAAGGTAAGAAACTACAAATCCACTTAGGAGGTAGAAATGTTTAATAAGTCGACCTTTAAATTTAATATGCCAGAAATAAATGCATACATAGTGGTTATTGGGATTCTTAGTCTTATATTAATGTATTACAATATATATATAGGTGCTCTTGTATTTGCTGCCTTTATATATATTGTTTTTCATAACTGGAGAACAAGAGATATAAGAAGAAAAGAATGGAATAAGTATATTCAAGATTTAGCTGTAGATATTGATGAAGTAACAAAAAAAGCTATACTAAACTTGCCAATACCTTTATGTATTTTAGAGTTTGATGGTAGTGTTACATGGTACAATGCTAAGTTCCATGAAATGACAGAAAAAGAAGATACCTTAGGTATGAACATAGAAACTCTTGTTAAAAATATAAACTTAAGAAAAGTATTAAATGAAAATAAAGAGTTATATACCGATATAAACTATAATGGAAGACAGTACACTATAGTTTATAATATTATAAAAAGTGATCAAGAAGACAAAACTAAATATTTAATGATGCTTTACTGGATTGATAAAACTGACTACTTAGATTTAAAAAGTAAGTATGAAGAAGAAAAAAATGTAGTAGCTACTATACAAGTAGATGGATATGATGAAGTATTACAAAGTGCTCCTGAAGAGAGAAGACCTTTAATAAATGTAGATATCGATAAAATATTAGCGTCATTAGAATCAAGTTGTAACGGTGCGCTTGAAAAAACGGCTAATGACAAATACTTTTTAGTTTTAAGTAAAAATGAATTAGACAAATTAGAAGCAGATAAATTCTCTATATTAGATAAAATAAGAGAAATTGACCAAGAAAATAATTTACCTGTAACAATAAGTATAGGTATAGGAATAGAAGGAAAAACAATTAATGATAATTTCAAATTAGCAAAAGGAGCATTAGACTTAGCTCTTGGTAGAGGTGGAGATCAAGCCGTAATAAAAACTAAAGACAAGTCTATATTCTACGGGGGTAAATCTAAAGCTGTAGAAAAGAAAACTAAAGTTAAATCAAGACTTATAGGTCATGCGCTAAGAGAGATTATATTAGAAAGCAAGAATATATATATAATGGGACATAAATATCCTGATATGGATGCAATGGGAGCCGCAGGAGGTATTTATGATATATGTAAGTCATGTAATAAAAATGCACATATAGTTTTAAATAGTTCCAACGATTCTATTGACGAATTTGTAGGTAGATTAAAAAAATCTGATTACTACAATAATTTGTTTATATCAAGAGAAGATGCTATTAAAAATTGTTCTAAAGACACATTGGTAATCGTAGTTGATACTCATAGACCTAACTTTACTGAATGTCCTGAATTATTAGCTATATCTGATAAAATTGTTGTTATAGACCACCATAGAAGAGGGGTCGAATTTATAAACGATACAGTTCTTTTATTCCATGAAACTTACGTATCATCAACTTGTGAGATGGTAACGGAATTAGTTCAGTATATGGAAGAAGATGTTAAAATAAATAAATTAACAGCAGAAGGATTAATGGCAGGAATAAGTTTAGATACTAAAAACTTTGCATTTAAAACAGGAGTTAGAACATTTGAAGCAGCATCATATCTGAAAAAAGCAGGAGCAGATACAATAGAAGTTAAGAAGTTATTTAACTCTAATTTAGAAGATTTTGTAACGAAAGCAGAGATAATTCAAAGCACTAAAGTTATAAATGACAAGATATGTTTAGCTTACTGCAAGTCGGATATAAATAATATAAATGTAGTTGTAGCTCAAGCTGCAGATGAGCTTTTAAGCATAAAAGATGTAGAAGCATCATTTGTATTAGGTAAAACTAAATCAGGAACTATATTTATAAGTGCTAGATCATTAGGGTCTATTAACGTACATGTATTAATGGAAAAACTAGGTGGCGGAGGCCACATTGATATAGCAGGAGCTCAACTTGAAGGAGTATCTTTAGAAGAAGGATATAAGATGGTATCAGACATCATAACACAATATCTAGAGGAGGAAGAAGAGTAATGAAAGTTATATTATTAAAAGACATAAAAGGAACAGGGAAAAAAGGTGATGTAAAGGAAGTTAGTGATGGATACGCTAGAAACTTTTTATTCCCTAAAAAATTAGCAGTTCAAGCTGGAAATACAGAGTTAAAAGAATTAAAAGAAAAACAAACATCTCAACAAATAAAAGAACAAAAAGAATACGAAGCAGCAGTTGAATTAGGAAAGAAAATGGAAGAAATGAATATAACTATGTATTCTAAAGCTGGTGATGGTGGAAGATTATTTGGATCTATAACATCTAAAGATATAGCTGCTCAAATAAAAAAAGAGCATGGAATAGATGTAGATAAGAGAAAAGTTATATTAGATGAGCCTATAAGAGTTTTAGGTTCAAGATTTGTTGAAATAAAAATACATCAAAAAGTAGTTACTAAAATGAGAGTAGACGTAAAAGAAAAACAATAAGAAAAACACTAGAGGTGAGATAAATGGAGGATATAGGTAGAATTCCTCCACATAGTGTGGAGTCTGAGCAATCTATACTAGGATCTATACTATTAGATAAAGAAGCTATAATAACTGTTACAGAAACTATAAAACCTGAAGATTTTTATAAAGAAGCTCATAAAATTATTTATGAGTGCATGATGAAGCTAAACAATAAAAATGAACCTATAGATTTAATAACTCTTACTGAAGAGTTAAAGAAGCAAGGTCATCTAGAGGATATAGGAGGAATAAGCTATATAACTAGCTTATCTACTATAGTACCTACAACTTCTAATGTTAAGTATTATGCAGATATAGTGAAAGAGAAATCAGTTTTAAGAAAGCTTATAAGAGTATCTAATGATATATTAAACTTAGGATATGATAGTTCAATAAAAGTAGAAGACATTTTAGAAAAAGCAGAAAAGCAAATATTTGATATATCTCAAGAAAAATCTAGCGAAGATTTCCAAACTATAAATTCAGTACTTATGGATACATATGACACTATAGAAAAGTTATATACTAACAAGGAAGATATAACTGGAATAACTACTGGATTTGACGATTTAAATAAGAAAACTAATGGACTACAAAGAACAGACTTGCTACTTGTTGCAGCACGTCCTGCAATGGGTAAAACAGCATTTTCTCTTAACTTAGTCCAAAATGCAGCACTTAAAGGTGATGCATCTGTAGCTGTATTTAGTTTAGAGATGTCAAAAGAACAATTAGTTCAACGTATGTTATCTGCACAATCTCATGTAGAATTGAAAAAGATAAAAACTGGTAACTTAGATGAAAATGACTGGCCTAGAATTATAGATGCTATGTCTGTTTTATCTAACGCCAACATATATATAGACGATACACCTGGTATAAAAATAGGTGAATTAAGATCGAAGTGTAGAAAATTAAAAATTGAAAAAGGTTTAGACCTAATTCTTATAGATTACCTTCAACTTATGGAAGGTGATGGAGGGAATGAAAGTAGACAACAAGAAATATCTAAAATTTCTAGATCTTTGAAAATAATAGCTAAGGAATTGAATTGTCCTGTAGTAGCATTATCTCAGTTGTCACGTGCACCAGAACAAAGATCAGATCATAGACCTATGTTATCCGATTTAAGAGAATCTGGAGCTATAGAGCAGGATGCAGATATAGTAATGTTCCTATACAGAGATGAATATTATCATCCTGATTCAGAAAGAAAGAATATAGGAGAAATTATAATTGCTAAAAATAGACATGGAGAAACTGGATCAGTTGAACTTGTTTGGTTAGGCGAAATACAAAAATTTGCGAATAAAGCTAGAGAAATGTAATAAAAAATATCCACATGTTGATAATTTTATAAAAAATAATCATATGTGGATATTTTTATTTTAAATTATCGAAACGATATCCACAGTTTCCACAGATGCTCTGTGGATAAATGGTGGATAAAAGTCAAATTAAAAAAGCAAGCTAATTTAGCTTGCTTTCTTATAATTAGTATAATTTTTTCAACGGGGGAGAAAAAAATGATAAATATAGTATATATATATCCAAATACAGAGTTTATAAACAAAGAAATCAATATATGTAGAATAATTGATAATAAAGATAAAGAAACTATAGTTGTATATGGCATTAAAGAAAATAATAAAGTAAAAATATACATTACAAATACATTTACAGGAGATAATAAACTAGTAAAAAAGGCTAACAATGTAAATGATATGGTTATATTTATAGAAACTAATGAACACGAAATAAAAACCCTAGAAAGCTTAGAATATGTGGAAAAATACATACTAAATAAAATAGGTTAATAAAAAAGGTTTTGAAAATAAAGCGAATGTTTGGTAAAATAAGAAAGTAAGTGTTCGAATAAAATAATTAGAGGTGAATTAATATGAAGACTGTTGCTATAGTAGGCTCTCAATGGGGAGACGAAGGTAAAGGTAAAGTTATAGACTATTTAGCTACACAAGCTGATGTAGTAGTAAGAGGACAAGGTGGAAACAATGCAGGTCATACATTAGTTGTTGATGGAAAGAAATATGCATTACACCTAATACCATCAGGAGTATTAAATCCAGAAACTATAAATGTAATAGGTAACGGAATAGTATTTGATCCAAAAGGATTTTTAGAAGAATTAGCTAAGTTAAATGCAGATAATATAGATACTAAAAATATAAAAATAAGTGATAGAGCGCATGTTATATTCCCATATCACAAGGAATTAGATGCTTTAGCTGAAGAAGCTAGAGGAGATAATAAAATAGGTACTACTAAAAAAGGTATAGGACCTTGTTACATGGATAAAACAGAGAGATCTGGAATAAGAATATGTGACTTAATGGATAAAGATATATTCGCTAAAAAATTAAAGGCTCAAATAGATGCTAAGAATAAAATAGTTAAGAATATATATGGAGCAGAAGAGTTTGACTTTGATGCTATATACAATGAATACTTAGGGTATGCAGAGCAAATAAGATCTTACGTAGATGATACATCAGTTGTTGTATACGAAGCTATAAAAGCAGGAAAGAAAGTCTTATTTGAAGGAGCTCAAGGTACATTACTAGATTTAGATTTAGGAACGTATCCGTTCGTAACATCTTCTCATCCTACATCAGGAGGATTCTCTGTAGGAGCTGGTGTTGGACCTAACATGATAAAAGATGTTGTAGGTATAGTAAAATCTTACACTACTAGAGTTGGAGAAGGACCATTTGTTACAGAGTTAAACGATGAAACAGGGGACAAGATAAGAACTCAAGGAAGAGAGTTCGGAACAACTACAGGTAGAGCAAGAAGATGTGGATGGTTTGATGCTGTAATAGTTAGATATGCTGCTAGAGTTAATGGATTAACTAGTATATCTTTAATGTTATTAGACGTTTTAACTGGATTTGATACAGTTAAAATATGTACATCTTACAAAATGGGAGACAAAGTGTTAAGAGAATTCCCAGCTTCATTAGAAGATTTAGCTAAGTGCGAGCCTATATATGAAGAATTAGAAGGATGGTCTGAAGATTTAACAGGTATGGAAACATATGAAGAACTTCCTGAAAATGCTAAGAAATATATAGCTAAAATAGAAGAGTTAGTTGGAGTAAATGTAGATATGGTTTCAGTTGGACCAAACAGAGCTCAAACTATAGTAAGAAAAAATATATTCTAATTTTATAATATATAAAATCAAAAGCTATGTTAAAACATTATATAATGTCTTAACATAGCTTTATTTTATTTTTATATTAATTTATCTATATTTAATTGACTTAAAATATCTTTTTTAACTTTAAATCTAATAGTTTTTAAAGGATCGACAACTTGGCAAACTTCTATATCACTAGTTAAACTCATTAGCATAACTAGATCATTTTTAGATAAGTTGCATTTAGGAAGTAAAATATCAAACATATCTTCGATAGCGATTTCATAAGCCTCATCCAATGTTTCAGCAGAAGCTACAGTATAATAAGCATCTTCAGTTTCTAAGATAGGATTCTTTATTGTTAAGTTATCTATTACTTCAACTTTTACGTCAACTAGAGCTCCTATTTCAGCTCCGCTTACTCCAATTTCACCATCACCCATAACAGCATGGATATCTCCAAGAGATAATAAAGATCCTTCTACTGATATAGGAAGATATACAATAGAGCCTTCAGCTATAATCTTACAGTCCATGTTACCACCGTGACTACCAGGAGTCCCACAATTTATAGACTTATTATCGCTTGGAGCAACACCTATAACACCAATCATTTTATTTAAAGGAAGTTCTAAATTATTAAATAAAGATTTTTCATTTTCTATTTTTAAAATATTATGAGTCATAGTATCTAGTTTATTACCAAGAACTCCAACTCCAGGACCTGTCATGGCAAGAGCATTGCCTTTTAATTCAATAGAATTTATACTAACTTTTAAAGTCTGGTTAGGCATAGAATTTTCTATGTATAAAGGTCCAGTTGCTGGATTTACTCTATCAAAATCTATGCTATCCATATTGTCATCACTACATGTTATTTGACTACACATGCAATCATGAGTTTCAAAAACTACATTGCTTCCTGATTTTACTTTAAGAACTGGATTGTTTAAGCTTGAAAATGTAAATGTATGATTTTCTTTGTTTATGAAGTTCATAAATTTACCTCCTTTATTTAGTATAAGAATATTATATTACAAATAGTATTAATAAAATATTTTTATAATATAATCTTTAAAAAAATCTAAAAAAATTAACAAAATTACTAAATTTTGCTGAAAATTATGCTTAAATAAATGGATTAAACCATTGAAAAATAGGGTATTTAAATAATTTGCTTAAAAAAATTAAAAAAATTTACAAAAAGTGTTGACTAAAGTTAATAAAGCTAATATAATAGTATTTGTTGATACGGCAGAGAAAAAAGTCGAAACAACATCTCAGCAAAGATGATCCATTAGCTCAGTCGGTAGAGCACCTGACTTTTAATCAGGGTGTCCCGCGTTCGAGTCGCGGATGGATCACCATTTTTTTTGTAAGGCCCATTGGTCAAGCGGTCAAGACACCGCCCTTTCACGGCGGTAACAGGGGTTCGATTCCCCTATGGGTCACCAATATTTGGGATTATAGCTCAGCTGGGAGAGCACCTGCCTTACAAGCAGGGGGTCACAGGTTCGAGCCCTGTTAATCCCACCCCATATATGCGGCCTGGTAGTTCAGCTGGTTAGAATGCCAGCCTGTCACGCTGGAGGTCGAGGGTTCGAGTCCCTTCCAGGTCGCCAAACACACATTGCTAGTGTGGCTCAACGGTAGAGCAGCTGACTTGTAATCAGCAGGTTGTAGGTTCGATTCCTATCACTAGCTCCAAAAAAAGATGATCCATTAGCTCAGTCGGTAGAGCACCTGACTTTTAATCAGGGTGTCCCGCGTTCGAGTCGCGGATGGATCACCATTTTTTTTTGTAAAAATATAATATGGCCCATTGGTCAAGCGGTCAAGACACCGCCCTTTCACGGCGGTAACAGGGGTTCGATTCCCCTATGGGTCACCAGCATTTGGGATTATAGCTCAGCTGGGAGAGCACCTGCCTTACAAGCAGGGGGTCACAGGTTCGAGCCCTGTTAATCCCACCAGTAAACTCTTGGATTTTATCTAAGAGTTTTTTTGTGTTCAAAAAAGATATATACACACAATGAATTCAGAGCAAACCGAGTTTTTATTATAAAAATAGATTATAACTTAAGAAGTATTTACAAATTATGTATAATAGTTATATAAACATATAAAAAATATATACAGGGGATATTATGATAGAAATAATTTTATGCGAAGATCAAGTAGAACATCAAAAAAATATAGAAAAAATTTTAGAAAATATATTATATGAAAAAAATATTGATTATAATTTAAACATATATTCAACTGGGGAAGAATTACTTAAGAATTATAATCAAGGTGCGAATATATTTATATTAGACATTCAGATGGACGAGATAACTGGAATGGATGTAGCTAGAAAGATAAGAGAAATCGATAAAAACAAACCAGAAATAATTTTTACAACGTCACTTATTGAATATATACAAGAAGGATATGAAGTAAGGGCTTATAGATATTTACTAAAGCCTATACAATATGATGATTTTAAGAAGCATATTTTGAGTTGTATAGATGAAGTTATAAGTAAAAGAGATAAATTTGTGTTAGTTGAAAATAAAAATGAAACTTACAAAATAAATATCGAAGATATAACTTATATTGAAATTCAAAGAAAAGATATGACTATACACACGGAAAATAAAATTTATGAAACTAAAATGACCATGGATAAGATTGAAAAGGAATTAAAAAACCATAATTTTTATAGATGTCATAAAAGTTTCTTAGTGAATATAAATTATGTAGAAAATATAAAACAATATGTAGCTATATTAGATAATAAAGAAGAGATTTTAGTTAGTAGGCATAGATTTAAAGATTTTAAGCATAAGTTTTTAAGTTCTTTAGGAGAAAAACTATGTTAGATGTTGAGTTAATGTCAAATATAGCTAGATTTGCAAGAGTATTTGTTGAGTATTTAATTTTTATTAAAATATTAAATTGTTTAGAAGTAAAAAAATACAAAAAAATTTATATAGATATCATATTTTTATTAATAGGAGCTTTAGATGCTACAATTATGTTTAATATGGCAACTCAATATTATGATTTTATAAATAATTTAAAGTGGATAGTATTTATTTTATTTGCAAAATTAAATTATAAAGTGAGTTATTTTAAATCATTATTATAT
>NZ_JAWDJM010000031.1:0-9527 GCF_032465715.1 Paraclostridium sp. MRS3W1
GGTTTCTATCTAGTCGTTTTTTATTTTATATTTAAACAGCATTTTTTGCATTTTCATAAATCTCAACGTCTTCATATTTTTCGTTTTCTTGAATTTTTGATTTATTCTTTTGAAGTATTTTTTTTGCAATTACAAGTACTATTGCTTCAGATACAAGCGTAGTAAACCATATACCTGCGCCTCCAAATATAGACGTCATCAATATTAAGCTTAAAGTTATTACTACTAATCCTCTTCCTAAGGATATTACACTTGCATGTATGGCTTTTCCTGTTGAAACACAAAATCCTGATATTATTACATTATATCCCATAATCAAATATGCTACTGAAGATATTCTTAAAGTTTTTACAGTATAATTAAATAGTGTTATATCTGATTTATCAATAAATATAGATACTATTTGATTTGCAAATATTAAAACTAATAAAAATGCTATTACTGAAGCTTTTGTTATATAGCTTAAGCTCATTTTTAAAAGACTCAGCACTGATTTATTATCTTCCATACCATAATAGTAACTACATATTGGTTGTAATCCTTGAGATATTCCTAGCATAGTTGTAAGAACTAAAGTGGTTACATAACAAATTACACTGTAACTAACTAAAGCATTTTCACCTATTAACATTAATATACTTTGATTAAATAGTAATATAACTACAGCTAAACTTGCCTCTGTCATAGAATCTGGAATACCTATTAAAACAATTCTTTTTATAAAATTAAAATCAAATTTAAACTTGCAAAATCTTAGTTTTCCTCTTCTTCTTAAAAAATGAGCTAAGAAAAATGTCACTGAAAATACTCTAGCAATTCCAGTTGCCAAAGCTGCACCTTCAACTCCCCATCCCCATTTAAGTACAAATATATAATCTAAAACTATATTAGTTATTGCTGAAATTATAACTCCTATTGTAGATAAATGAGGATACCCATCACACTTTATAAGTAACTCAAGTCCATAAGAAACTAAGTAAAAAGTAACAAATAATATAATATTACCTAAATATCCTTTAACTAAAGGTAATGTACTTTCTGTCGCTCCTAAAAATATAGATATTTTTTCTAAGTTAGCTAAACTAAATACAATAATAAATATAGATATAATAGCTAGTACTACAGTGTTAAGTGTGAAATATTCGCTTGCTTTTTTATCATCACCTTTACCAAGGGTCATTGATACAACAGTTGATGCACCAGTTGATAATAAAACTGACACAGCAAATAAAGTATTTATAAATGGTGTTGATATATTAACAGCAGCAAGGGCTCCACTTCCAAC
Source organism: Paraclostridium sp. MRS3W1 (assembly GCF_032465715.1). Taxonomy (NCBI): domain Bacteria; kingdom Bacillati; phylum Bacillota; class Clostridia; order Peptostreptococcales; family Peptostreptococcaceae; genus Paraclostridium; species Paraclostridium sp. MRS3W1. The sequence goes on from NZ_JAWDJM010000031.1 coordinate 1,286, forward strand.
CCCTTTGCTAACAAACGCTCCATCTACCATAGAATATAGTGAGAATACCCACATAGATGCTACCGATGGTATTACATATTGTTTAAATTGAGTTTTTAAATCTTTTACATTTTTCATAATTATTACCTCCCTCCACCTAATTGAATATAAACTATGGTATAATACTCAAGTCAACAATTTTATTTCAAAATGAGGTGATTTTTTTGAAAAGAAAATATTATAAAACTGGAGAATTATCAAAAATCTATAATTTAGGTAGAGATTCTCTTAAATATTATGAAAAGTTAGGTCTTTTAAATCCAGGTAGAGATACAAATTCTTACAGAATGTACACTATAAAAGATATATGTAATTTGAATTTAATAAAAGAACTTAGAAGCCTTGATTTTTCTATGCAGCGCATAAAAGAGTACTTAGAAAACAGAAATGTTAGAACTACTAAAAAAATGTTACAAGAAGAGATAAAACTTATAGATCAAAAGCTAGACGAGCTGACTATACACAAAGAAAGCTTAAATAAAAGGCTAAGCTCTATTGATAATACACTAGACCATACAAATTTCAATAGAATTGAGCTTTTATATATGAATAAAAGAAAAGCTCTTACAGTTAATTCAAATGTTAGCTTTGATGAAAACGTAGATTACTTAATCCAAAGATTAAATGAAAAATTTGATGATAAATTCTATGTATTAGGAAATAGCAATTTTGGAGCAGTATTTGATACAAAAAGTGTTTCAAATGGAATTTTTAATAATTATAAATCTATATTTTGTTTACTTGATGATAACGCTACCAATTTTAATTTAACAATAGAAGAGGGTTACTATGTAACTTATACATATAAAGGCGATTATAAAAAAACAGCAAAAATAATCCCTATGCTATTTAAATTTATAGAGTTTAATAACTATACTATTCTTGGAGATCCTATAGAAATATATAAAATAGATATTTATGAAACATCTTTAGAAGATGAGTACGTTACTCAAGTTCAAATTCCAGTTCAATTAGTAAGTGATTTATATGAATTCTAAAAAAGGGTATATTATCTATACCCTTTTTTGTTATGGAATTAAAGTATCAATTCCATTTATATATTCTTCATCTTCTATTGAGGAAATAGAGCTTAAGTTTGTTGCCTCCATAACCAATTTAAAACTTACGCTCTTTCTTGTACTGTTATTTCTACATTGTCATCATTTCCATCTATAAGTATATGACATCCATTATAAACTTTACCAGCTATCATCATTTTAGCTATTTTTGTTTCTAATACATTTCCAATATATCTCTTAAGTGGTCTAGCTCCATAAATAGGATCATAACCTTCTTTTATCAATACATCTTTAGCACTATCAGTTATACTTAAAGTTATATGCTTATCAACTAATCGTCTTCTTAAATCATCTAAGAATATGTCTATAATTCTTCTAATGCCTTCTTTATCAAGAGGTTTAAACATTATGATATCATCAACTCTATTTAAAAACTCAGGTTTAAATCTTCTCTTCATTTCATTCATTACCATTTCTTTAGTAGACTCTTTTATTTCACCTGAATCTTCTAATAAATATGAACTACCTATATTTGAAGTCATTATTATTATTGTATTTTTAAAATCAACTGTTTTACCTTTATTGTCAGTAAGTCTTCCATCATCTAATATTTGAAGGAATAAGTTAAATACATCTTCATGCGCTTTCTCTATTTCATCAAATAGTAATACTGAATATGGATTTCTTCTTACAGCTTCTGTTAATTGTCCTCCTTCTTCGTATCCTACATATCCTGGAGGCGGTCCTATAAGTCTTGATACTGCATGTTTTTCCATATATTCTGACATATCAATTCTAATTATATTTTCTTCACTATCAAATAAATTTCTAGCTAAAGTTTTTGCAAGTTCTGTTTTACCAACACCTGTAGGTCCTAAGAATATAAATGATCCTATTGGTTTATTTTCATCTTTAAGTCCTGCTCTGTGACGAATAACAGCATTACTTACAGCCGTTACAGCTTCATCTTGTCCTATAACACGAGTTTTTAACTCTTCTTCTAATCTTAGTAATTTTTCTTTTTCGCTTTCAACTAACTTAGTTATAGGTATATTTGTCCATTTAGAGATTACTTCTGCAATTTCTTCTTCTGTAACCTCTTCTTTTAATAAAGATGTTTGATTGTCATCTTCCATTTTTTCTTCTGCTTCTTTAATTTCGTTTTCAAGTTTTGGAATTATACCATATTTAAGCTCTGCAGCTTTATTTAAATCATATTCTCGCTCATATCTTTCTACATCTCCTCTAGCCTCATCAAGTTTAGCCTTAAGGTTTCTAACATTCATTATATGTGACTTTTCTTTTTCATATATAGCTGTTAAATCATCATTTTTAGACTTAAGTTCAGCTAATTCATCTTGAAGTTTTTCAAGTCTTCTTTTACTTGCTTCATCCTCTTCTTTAAGAAGTGCTTCTCTTTCAGTCTCTAATGTAAATATTTTTCTTCTAACTATATCTAACTCAGTTGGTAGTGAGTCAATTTCACTACGAATCATAGCACTTGCTTCGTCTATTAAGTCTATGGCTTTATCTGGTAAATATCTATCTTGTATATATCTATCTGATAATTTTGCTGCTGCAACTATTGCAGAGTCATGGATTCTAATACCATGGTGAATTTCAAATTTTTCTTTTAATCCACGAAGTATAGAAATTGTATCACCTACACTAGGTTCATCCGCTATAACTGGTTGGAATCTTCTCTCTAATGCTTTATCTTTTTCTATATACTGTCTATATTCATCAAAAGTAGTAGCACCTATACAATTTAGTTCTCCACGAGCTAACATTGGTTTTATTAAGTTTCCTGCATCCATAGCCCCGTCTGTTTTTCCTGCTCCTACTATTGTGTGTATCTCATCTATAAATAAAATTATTTTTCCTTCAGCGCCTTGAACTTCTTTAAGCACTGCTTTTAATCTTTCTTCAAATTCACCTCTATATTTAGCACCTGCTATTAATGATCCCATATCAAGCGCAAATATAATTTTATCTTTAAGGCCTTCAGGTACATCTCCTCTGACTATTCTTTCTGCTAAGCCTTCTACTATAGCAGTTTTACCTACACCTGGCTCACCTATTAAAACAGGATTGTTTTTTGTTCTTCTTGAAAGTATTCTTATAACTCTTCTTATCTCTTCATCACGACCTATAACTGGGTCTAATTTATTTTTTTAGCTAAATTTATTAAGTTTGTACCATATCTAGCTAATGCGTCATATGTACCCTCTGGATCTTGGGTTTCTACTCTTTGATTTCCTCTAACTTTTGATAATACTTCTAAAAAACTGTTTTTATTTATATTGTATTGTTTAAATATTTTACCTATATTTGAACGTGATTCTAATTCAATTATAGCTAAAAATAAATGTTCAACACTTATATACAAATCATTGAATTCTTTTGAAATTTCTTCTGATTTTATTAATACTTCATTTAACTTTCTTGTAGCTACTACACCTTGTGAACTAGCTGCCTCACCTTGAATTTGAGGTAGTTTTAAAAGTTCAGTTTTTACACTTGCTTTTAGGCCTTCTACAGATATACCCATTTTTTCTATTATTCTAGGTATTAATCCATCTTCTTGGTCTATTAATGAATAAAGTAAATGTATTGTATCTACTTGTTGGTTATGATTTTTAACAGCTTCACTAAAAGCATCATTTAAGCTTTTTTGGACTCTTTGTGTCATTTTATCTGCTTCCATAAAAAACTCCTCCAAACTTTTAAATTTAATTTACTATATCTTATACCACTATAAACTTATAGTAAACATTTACCATTAATTTAAATATATTCTTATTTTTCTTTAATTTTTTAAAATTTAAACATATTGTCTTAAACTTCTGTTTTATTATTAGCTTTAATTTATTCGATAATTCACATTAAGATTATTAAAGCTATTATTAAATAAAAAAGTGGATAAATCTTAAAAGATTATCCACTTTTATGCATATATATCAGAAAATTCAACTTCAATTTTTTGCACGAAATTTGCCTTTAAATTGCAATCATCTATTAGTTCTAATTTATGGCTGTATAAATTACAAGGCATATCTATTATAAACTCACTACCTTGTCCAAGCTCACTTTCAACATCTATATTTCCACCATGCAACTCAACTAAAGACTTAACTAAAGACAGACCTATCCCACTTCCAACTTTGGTATCTATACTTTCATGCTTAACTTGTTTAAATCTATCAAATACTTTATATAAGTCTTTTTTAGGTATTCCAATCCCTTCATCTTTAACTCTTAATTGAATCTTATCTTTTAAGTCTTTTATAGTTACTTGTATGGTTTTTCCTTTTCTATTAAACTTAAATGCATTTGATAGTAAATTTAATACTATCCTTTCCATTTTATCTAAATCAAACCCGATAACTTTTTCTTCCACATCTGTATCAAATATTATATCCATTTCATTTTGATTTGCAAAATCACTTACAGAATCACAAATACTCTCAACAAAATTAACTATGTCATAATTTTTAGGGTTAAATTCTACATCTTCATAAGTTAACTTAGTTGAGTCAATCAAATTGTCTACTAGTTTCAATAGTCTATATCCATTTTGTTTTATTATATTTAAATACTTATCGTCTCTATCATTTGTTTTGTTATTTATTATATCGTATCGGTAATTTAACATTTGAACTGAACTAAATATTAAGTTTAATGGTGTTCTTAATTCATGTGCTGTATTGGCTAATGCTTCTGAACGTGCTCTTTCTAATGCTTCTTCATGTTCTTTTCTCTCCGTTATATCCCTTGCTATTCCTATGATTCCAATTACCTCTCCACCATCTGATATTATAGGTGTTTTTATGATTTCTAAATAAATTTTCTTCCCATTTTTCAATATAACGTTTTCATAATACATTTTAGTAGATCTAGTGTCTACAACCTCTAAATCATTATCTCTATAACTTTCAAAATTTTGACTGATCACAGGTAAATCTTTATAACTTTTACCTATTATATCATTTCTATCTAATTCTACTAGCTCCGTTGCATAGCTTTTATTACAACCTACTATATTCCCATCTATGTCTTTATAAAATATATAATCCGGTATCGTGTCTATTAGTAATTGTACGGTTCTTAAATGCTGTATCTCTTTATTTTCTACAAGCCATAATACATATTTATCATCTTTTACATATGATATTTCAACTTTATACCATCCATCTAAATAAGAAATATATGAATCTTCATCTATTATACCTTCTTTTAAATTTTTATCTAAAATAGAAGGTATAATATCATTTATACTTTTTTCTTTGATATTTTCTTCATCTAGATCCACAAGTTTACAAAGTTTATCATTAAAGTCTTCTATTATAAAGTCTGTAAAAATTCCTTCTTCATTTTTTATAGCTTGTCCATATATACATGGCAATGGACACAATTTTAAAATTTCACTACAAAGTTTAAAGTTTAGCATTCCCCCACCCCTAACAAAATTACTCTATATAAATTATAACAAACTTGTTTCTATATTTCATTATTAAATTGTTAATATTGTTTATATTTTGTTAATAAGTCTGTGGATTATTTTAAAAATGACTTTTTTTATAATTGCAATTTAATATTTATTTTAATTTTTGCATATAAAAACATTTTCCTGTAATATTTTTCACTATAATTGTAAGAAATTAACTACTAATCCTTTATTTTTTTCTCAATTTGAATTAAAATTATTAATAATAGTAATTATATAATAATAATAATACAAATTTAATAGATAAGAGGTACGAATATGTCAAATGAAAATAAGTCATCAAACTTTATAAGAAACATAATAGTTAATGATTTAGAATCTAAAAAACATGATACTATCATAACTCGTTTCCCACCTGAGCCAAATGGATATTTACATATTGGTCATGCTAAATCTATATGTTTAAACTTTGGTTTAGCTAAGGAGTTTAATGGAAATGTAAATTTAAGATTCGATGATACAAATCCAGTAAAAGAAGATGTAGAGTATGTAAACTCTATAAAAGAAGATGTTCAGTGGTTAGGCTTTGATTGGACTAACTTATACTTTGCTTCAAATTATTTTGATCAAATGTATGAAAGAGCTGTTCTTCTTATAAAAAAAGGTAAAGCTTATGTATGCGACTTAAACGCAGAACAAATGAGAGAGTATAGAGGTTCTTTAACAGAACCAGGAAAAGAAAGTCCTTATAGAAATAGATCTATAGAGGAAAATCTTGAATTATTTGAAAAAATGAAAAACGGAGAATTTGGAGATGGAGAAAAAGTTTTAAGAGCTAAAATAGATATGTCTTCTCCTAACATCAATTTAAGAGACCCTGCTATATACAGAATATCTCATTCTCATCACCACAATACTGGTGATAAATGGTGTATATATCCAATGTATGCTTTCGCTCATCCATTAGAAGATGCTATAGAGGGTATAACTCATTCTCTATGTTCGTTAGAATTTGAAGATCAAAGACCACTTTATGATTGGGTTGTAGCTGAGTGTGAAATGCCAGAAGTTCCTCGCCAAATAGAATTTGCTAGACTTAATCTTACAAATACTGTTATGAGTAAAAGAAAACTTAAACAACTAGTTGATGAAGGTGTAACTGATGGTTGGGATGATCCTCGTATGCCTACTATAGCTGGTCTTAGAAGAAGAGGTTACACTCCAGAAGCTATTAGAAACTTCTGTAATGAAATAGGTGTGGCTAAAGCAGATTCTACAGTAGATAGCCAAATGTTAGACTATTTTGTAAGAGAAGACTTACAGCCTAAAGCGCCTCTTGCTATGGGTGTTTTAAAGCCTTTAAAACTAGTTATAACTAACTATCCAGAGGGTCAAGTTGAAATGCTTGAAATAGAAAACAATGCTAAAGATGAAACTAAAGGTAAGAGATTAGTTCCATTCTCTAGAGAAATATATATAGAACAAGAAGACTTTATGATTGAACCAGTTAAAAAATACTTTAGATTATTCCCTGGTAATGAAGTTAGATTAAAGGGAGCTTACTTTGTTAAGTGTAATGACTTCATAACTGATGAAAATGGAAATGTAACTGAAATCCACTGTACATATGATCCAGAAACTAAGAGTGGTTCTGGATTTACTGGTCGTAAAGTTAAAGCTACTATACACTGGGTAGATGCAAATAGTGCTGTTCCTTGTGAGTTTAGATTATTTGAACCATTAATACTAGATGATGCTCCTGAAAATGAAGGTAAGCACTTCTTAGAGCAAATAAACCCTAATTCTCTTGAGATAGTTCAAGGTTTTGCTGAAAAAACTGCTATAGAAAATGCTAAGCCTCAAGATAAGTTCCAATTTGTAAGACATGGATTCTTCAATGTAGATTCTAAATATACTACTGATGAAAAGCTAGTATTTAATAGAGTAGTTCCATTAAAGAGTTCATTTAAACCGAATAAATAATATAACTAAAAAGCTGAGTGAGATACTTTCTATTAAGTATTTCACTCAGCTCTTTTTATAATAATATATGTATAGTAATTTATATTTCTATAGTTGTTTCATCTATAAATTTAATATTTTTATCTAAATCCCTTATATCATTTACTAGCTTTTTTAATGCTAAATCTTTCTTTTTAGCTTCTATCATCACATCGAAATCTCTGTCTACTTCATCTTTAGCTAGGTATATAAAATTCAAAAAATCTTTTGCATTTATGAAATCTGCATGTTTCCTATCTTTTTCAAATTCTCTCGGACTTGAAAAATGTATTTTAGGTGGTAAAAGTTCGTTATTCCAAGTATTAAAAATATCTTTTAATATATACTTAATTTCCTCTCCGTTATTTTTACAAATATGATGGTGGATATCAAGAACCATAGGTAATTTTGTTTCTTTACATATATTTAAAACATCTTGTGCTGTAAATATTTTATCGTCATTTTCTAATATTAATCTACTTACAACTTCATTTGGAAAATATTTTAGGTTATTTATAAACCTTTCTATGCTTTCTTCTTTTCCGCCTTGAGAACTCCCGATATGTATAACCATTTTTCCTTCTTTATAATTTATATCTTCAAATATCTGACTTTGAAATTTCAAACTTTTGATAGTATTTTCCACAACATTTTCTTTTATGCTATTGATTACATTAAACTGATCTGGATGAGAATCTATTCTCAGATTATTTTTTCTGATTATATTCCCTATATC
>NZ_JAWDJM010000032.1:0-39173 GCF_032465715.1 Paraclostridium sp. MRS3W1
ACATTATAGATATTAATTGCAGATAAAAAAGGAGTGTGTATATATATGCGCAGATATAACTTTAAAGAAATCAATGATGTTTATGGAAAAATTAGCCCTTTTGAATTTAAAGACAAGTTAATAAAGCTTGCTAAGTTCAGAGCTATGGAAAGCGGAAGGAGAGTTTTAGATGCTGGTCGCGGTAATCCAAACTGGACAGCAGCAACACCTCGTGAAGCATTTTTTACATTTGGGCAATTTGCAGTTAACGAAACTCGTAGAACTTGGAACGAAGGCGATTTAGCTGGTATGCCAAAAAAAGAAGGAATCGCTACTCGTTTTTATCAATATATTTATGACAATCTAAATATGCCTGGAGCTAATTTGGCTAAAGATATTGTTGATTATGGAATAGAAGAATTTGACTTTGATCCAGACTCTTGGGTATTTGAATTAGCTGATGCAATAATAGGTGATAACTATCCATCTCCTGATAGAATACTTGTTCATATAGAGCAAATAGTTACTAAGTATTTAATAAAAGAAATGAAATACGATACTAAAAAAGGTGGTCCTTTAAGCATCTTTGCGGTAGAAGGTGCAACAGCTGCTATGTGTTATATATTCGACTCTTTAATGGCTAATGAGTTATTAAGAAAAGGTGATAAAATAGCTATTATGACTCCTATATTTACACCTTATTTAGAAATACCACATTTACCAAGATATAACTTTGATGTAGTTTTTATAAATGCAGATGAAATAGATGAAAATAATAATCACACTTGGCAATATTCTAAAAAAGAATTAGAAAAGCTTTGTGATAAATCTATAAAAGCTTTATTCTTAGTTAACCCTAACAATCCAGCATCTATAGCATTAGATGAAAATAGCTGTAATAATTTAGTTGATGTAGTTACAAATCATCATCCTAACTTGATGATAATATCTGATGATGTTTATGGAACTTTTGTACCTGGTTTTAAATCTTTAATGGCTAGCTTACCTTATAACACTATAGGAGCTTATTCATTCTCTAAGTACTTCGGTGTAACTGGTTGGCGTTTAGGTACTTTAGCTTTACATGAAAATAATGTATTTGAAAAACTTATAAATGAATTACCTGATGACTTAAAAGCATCTGTAAATAAACGTTATAGCGATATGAGTTTAAACCCAGATAAAATATCATTTATGGACAGAATAGTTGCAGATAGTAGAATGGTTGCACTTAACCATACTGCTGGTTTATCAACTCCTCAACAAGTTCAAATGGCATTTTTCTCAGCATTTGCTTTAATAGACAAAGATGATAGTTATAAAGGCGTAAATATATCTATATGTAAACGTAGACAAAAACTTTTCTATGATGCTTTAGGAGTAGAGTTAATAGAAAACAAAAATGATGCTTCTTATTATGTAATATTCGATATAATGAAGTGGGCTACAAATAACTACGGTGAAGATTTTGCTAATTTCATAAAAGACAATTATAAGCCTGCAGACATGTTATTTAAGCTAGCTAATAATTACTCTATAGTTTTACTAAGTGGCCATGGATTCTTTGGTCCTGAGTGGTCTGTTAGAGTCTCATTAGCAAATTTAGATGATGAGTCTTATACATTCATAGGAAATTCAATAAAAGAAGTATTAAGCTTTTATGTATATACATGGAAAAAAAATAAATAACAATAATAAAAATAGCTTCTAAAATTTAGAAGCTATTTTTATTATTTTGCTTATTTTTTATTATTTACTCTTTGCTCCCAGAAAGTTGCATTTTTTATTCCAAGTTTAATTGGGTTAAAGTCAATTTTTTCTCTAGGTATTCCCAGTTTCTTTTGCTCTTCATAATCTTTTAGTGCTATAAGTGCTGGTTTTGCAATTATTAATATAGCTATTATATTTATCCAAGCCATAACACCTACCCCTATATCACCTAAAGTCCAGGCTAATGTAGATGTTTTAACACATCCATAATATGTTGATGCTAATATAACTACTTTTAATATATTTATTAATACCTTTTTAGTTTTTTCATTGTTATTTAATATTCTCTTTGCTAAATAAGCTAAGTTAACTTCTGAAATATAATAATATGCCATAAGTGTTGTAAATGCAAAGAAGAAAAGAGCTACAGCAACAAATGCTGATCCAAATCCAGGTATCAATGTATCTACCGCACTTTGTGTAAAGGCAGGCCCAACTTCAACTCCAGGTAAGTTTTGGACTATAAATTGATTGCTTGCATTATATACATTATATTTACCTGTCATTAATAACATAAATCCAGTAGCTGAACAAACAAATAATGTATCTACATATACAGAAAATGCTTGAACAAACCCTTGTTTAGCAGGATGAGATACTTCTGCAGCTGCAGCTGCTTGTGGCCCTGTACCTTGCCCAGCTTCATTAGAATATACTCCACGTTTTACTCCCCAAGCTATAGTAGAACCTAAAATACCTGCAAATGCCTGCTCTGCTCCAAATGCTGATTTAAATATTAAAGTTATAACTTCTGGCAATTTTTCAATATTTACAGCTATAATAACCAGTGCCATTAATATATATGCTAACCCCATAAATGGTACAATAAGTTCTGCTGAAGAGCTAATTCTTTTTATTCCACCAAATATAATTAATCCAAGCAGTATTATAATTCCTAATCCAGATATAGACTTACTTATTCCAAATGCATTTTCTATTCCCGCTGAAATTGAATTTGATTGTACTCCTGGAAGAAAAATTCCCATAGCAATTAGCGTTGCTACTGCAAATAATATAGCATACCATTTAACGCCCATACCTTTTTCGATGTAGTATGCAGGTCCTCCTCTATACTCCCCATTATCTTCTTCTTTGTAAATCTGAGCTAATGTAGATTCAACAAACGCTGACCCAGCTCCTAAAAATGCAATGGCCCACATCCAAAATAAAGCTCCTGGACCTCCCATAGCAATAGCTGTAGCAACCCCTGCTATATTACCAGTACCTATCCTTCCTGCCAATGATGTGCAAAGCGCTTGAAATGATGATATACCTTTATCCGATTTTTCTCCTTTTGCCAAAAGTACTACCATCTCATTTAAGTGTCTAACCTGTAAGAATCTTGTTCTTAACGAGAAATATAATCCTGTTCCTAGGCATAATACAATAAGTGCATTACTCCATAAAATGTTATTGATGGAATTTATTATACTTTCCATAAGCCCTCCTATATTTTTAGAAATTTTTAATTTCTTAATAGAATATATTCAGACTTATGAATTTGTTTCCATTTTTTCTTTCATTTTATATAGTTTATTAATTAACTATCGTCTCAGGCTGTACCTTATTTGATATCTACCAATTTTACATTCACCACACTTTAATCGTTCGGTTATTTCACTTTTGTTCTTACCAAAAAAATCCGCACAATCATCTAGTGATTTAAACACGTCTATGACTTCATTTTTTTTATCTACAAGTTCAATTTTTTTCTTACCCCCACGACGAATTATTTTGCCATATTTTTTATAATAATCATCATATTCATCATCCATTATTTCAAATTTATAATGCATATGCACCGGCTCTATTTTTTCGCTACATAGAATTTCTTCTCTTTTTTCTTCATCCATATCAGGATTCCATAATTCATTATGTAAAAAATTAAATATTTCAACTATATTTTTATCTCCCATAGATTTATTACTTACATCTAATTTAAGCTTTTTACTTAAAAAGTTTACAGCTTCTCCAAAAAAATCAGTATATCCATATTCTAAGTTTTCTTTTATGTATTGAATTGGAACACCTAATGATTTACTACACTCTTTATAACTTTCAAATATAATCTCATCATTTGTATAAACATCTATAGCTTTTATTCTTTTTTCTCTTTGTATTTTTATTGATTTTACATATTGTTTTTCTTCTTCTGAAATTTCTACTGTAACATTTTCTTCTTTAGTTATATTTATATTATCTTTACAGTTTATTTGTTTTTCTACAACAACTTGATCCTCTAATTGTATATCCTCAACTTTTTCATTTTTTATTTCAACTACTTCTTCAGTCGTATTATTTTCTAATTCTTCGATATTTAAAATGGTATCTACATCTTCATTTATTTCTAAGCTTTGAGAATCAATTCCATCAATCTTTTCTTCTAGGCTATCTTTAACTTCAACTTCTTCTGTAGATATTTTTTCTTCTTTAGTAACTTTTATAAAATTTAATAATTTCTTGAACAATACTTGTACCTCCCATGTCTTTTGTATCTTTAATTAGCTTTAGTACTATTATAGTATACTAAATATTTGTTTATTTATATATAAAAATATAATCATTTGTCAAAATAAGTATATTTTTATATATAAATAAATGCACCTACTAAATTAATAGCAGGTGCATTTTTTATAATATAGCTAAAATATTAGCTTGCTTTTCTATTATTATCACTATTCTTTACATGTTTCTTTTCATATCTACTATATAAGAAGAATCCAAATACTCCGAATATTACTGGTCCAGCTATCATAGTTAATGTTTTACTTAATCCTGCTGGTGAAGATAATGTTGGTTCTATTATAGTGAATACGTTAGCAAATCCAACTAATATACCTATTATTACAGCAAAAGTTGTTGCCATTCCTACACTCTTATAAACTACGAATGCTTTGTCAACTTTACCTTCTAATTGCTTTTTCTTAAATGCAGGGAATGCACTTGATAAGAATAAGTAAGGTATTGTCATTGCAACATTAGTCATAAGTACTAGTAAAGCGAAGAACTCACTTGCACTCTTACCTCCAAATGATACTAAAAGTATCATAGCTACAACTATTATAGCTTGAACTTTCATAGCATTTATAGGCATTCCGTCTTTTATTTCTCCTAATTTACCAGGCCATACTTGCTTTGGTGCCCCTTCTATAAGAGTCTTTAATGGAGAGTAAGTTAATGTGAAGAATGCTCCTGATAATGCTAAGAACATTGATAATCCAACGAATCTAGCAACCCAAGCACCCATAGTTAATGCTACTGATTGACTAGTTCCAAATGCTATACCTAATTGATATCCTAAGTTTTGCATTAATACATAAGCAACGTTAGCCATATTTACATCACTTGATGATAATATATCACTCCAGTTAGTAAATGTACCACAAGCAAATATACCTATTGCATATCCTACAGATATTACTATAGCTGCTAAAGTAAGACCTTTAGGGAAAGTTTTTTCAGCATTTTCAGTTTGGTCAACTAATCCACCTAAAACTTCTAATCCTCCAAATGCAAATATTGCAAATGTTAAGAATGATAATACAGTTACAGGTGTTTGATAAGCTGGGTTTGGAGAGTTTGTAAACGCTTTAACAACATTTGTTACAGGCTCTGCAAATTGTCCTTTGTTCATTATTACAACTAAAACCCCACCTACTAATAAAACTATATTTAATAATGCAACTGCTGTACCACCTATAGAAGTAACCTTAGTTATCTTCTCTATACCTTTAGTTGATACATAAGTAACTAATATTATCCATAATGCTCCAAGTATTCCTAGTGTTTGAACTGAACTTAATCCAAATAAAGACCAGTTAGCTGTAGCATCATATCCAAATATTGCGTTTGATAATGGAACCCATAAAGTTGATGCAACGTTTACCATCCATACGATGTAAGATGCATACCACATAAATGTTCCTACGAATGCATATTTAGGTCCTACAGATTTTTCCATCCATGAATACATACCACCTGATTCTTTTTTGAATGCAGATCCGTATTCAGCCATCATAAATGCATACGGTATAAAGAATAAAATTGCACTTAATATATACCAAGGTATTGCTGCGTATCCCATTAGGAAAAACGCTCTCGGCATGTTAGCGAACCCGAATACAGATGTGAATATCATAAGTACTAGGGGCACTAATGTTAATTTTTTAGCATTGTTAGTATTTCCTGCCATTTGTTTTCCTCCTCATGAAGTATAATAATACTGTTTACATCAAAGGTTATTTTGTTAGATTTCTATCTATTTAAATGTTTAACCTTTTCCGCTTTACATATAATATCATAATTCTACAAACTTTCCAATACTTTTTAACTTAAATTGAATTTTCAGATTTTATTAACTTAATTTAACAAAAACCTACATTTTACCTTATATTAATGCCTATTTTTTATTTTTAATATTATTTAGTATTTCCGCTATATTTTTAAATATTTACATATATATATATCAAATTTTTCCTTTATAATTTGTAAGTGAAATTTTAAAATTTAATTTTAAAATCCACAAAAAAATAGAGGTTAAAACCTCTATTTCTTATACATTTAAATCTATTTTCATTCCTATAGAATCTTTATATTCGCTTATAGCTGGATTTATTACATCCTCAACAAACTCAACAACTTGTTTTGGAGCTCTTCCTACGAAGTTTTTAGGATCCATTATTGATAGAATTTCTTCTTTTGACATCTTAAATGTATCACAATCTAAAAGAATTAACTCTAATAAGTTATTATCTTTTCCTTCTTGTTTAACTCTCTTTGCAGCTTGCATTGAATATTCTCTTATAACTTCATGTAACTCTTGTCTATCTCCGCCTCTTTTTACAGCTTCCATAAGAATAGTCTCTGTAGCCATAAAAGGTAGTTCTTCATTTATATGCTTGTTTATTATGTTTTCATAAACAACAAGTCCATTAGTTACATTTATACCTATTTCAAGTATAGCATCTACTGCCATAAAAGCTTGAGGTATAGCTAATCTTTTATTTGCAGAGTCATCTAAACTTCTTTCTAACCATTGAGTAGCTTGCACTAATGCAGGACTTAAAGATTCCCCTATAACAAACTTAGATAATGAAGCTATTCTTTCACTTCTCATAGGATTTCTTTTATATGCCATTGCAGATGATCCAATTTGGTTTTTTTCAAATGGTTCTTCTAACTCTTTTAAACTTTGTAAAAGTCTTATATCGTTAGTCATCTTATGCATACTTTGAGCTATTCCTGATAAAATAGATATAACTTGGTAGTCTAATTTTCTAGTATATGTTTGTCCACTTACTGCATATGATGCTTTATAACCCATCTTCTCACATACAAGTTTATCTAATTCTTTTACTTTTTCATCATCACCTTCAAATAGACTTAAGAAACTAGCTTGTGTTCCAGTTGTTCCTTTTACACCTCTAAGCTTCATATTTTCTATTCTAAAGTTTAAATCTTCTAAATCTATTACTAAATCTTGAGCCCAAAGGCACGCTCTTTTTCCTACTGTTGTAAGTTGAGCTGCTTGGAAATGAGTAAATCCTAACGTTGGTATATCTTTATTCTCTAAAGCAAACTCTTTTAAATTATTTATTAAGTTTACTAATTTTATTCTTATAAGTTTTAATGCTTCATTCATTTGAATTACATCAGTGTTGTCTCCAACATATGCACTAGTTGCCCCTAAATGTATTATTCCTTTAGCACTATCACATTGTAATCCATAAGCTTTTACATGACTCATAACATCATGTCTTACTTCTTTTTCTATTTTTCTAGCTTCATCAAAATTTATATTGTTGATGTTAGCTTTTAATTCATTTATTTGTTCATCTGTTATATTAAGCCCTAACTCTTTTTCTGATTCAGCTAATGCAACCCAAAGTTTTCTCCATGTAGAAAATTTGCATTGTGGAGAAAATATATAACTCATATCTTTACTGCAATATCTATCTATTAACGGATTTGCATATGTACTATATTTATTTTCCATTCTATTTAGCACCTTCCTTGTGTATTTATATTATTATTATAATTTTAATTATATATAATTAAACGAACAATAACAAGTTATTTTTTATTTATGTTCATTTTATCACTCGATATAATATAATCAATACTCTCACTATCTACAAAGTTAAGTACATATTTATATCTTATTGCATAATATTTATCACTCCAACCAAGTTGATTTTTCACTTCTTCCTCCCCAGCACCAAGCCTTAAACTTATAGCTGCAAATGAATGTCTAAAATCTTTTGCTGAGTAATTGCTAAGTCCTGCCATATCTAAGGCTTTTTTCACAATTATCCTTACATTTCTATCTGTTATAGAATTTCTTTGTTGGCTAGTAAATACAAAGTCTTCTGTTGGCATTATACATGACGGCAGTCCTTGATATATTCTATATTCTTCTATTTTAGAAAAACAATGTGGATGTAATTTTACAACCCTTTCCTTTCTACCTTTTCCTAACCTTACGTATGCATTGTTGTTTTCATCAACCATCAAGTCTTTCCACTTTAAATTTACTAATTCATTTAGTAAGCATCCAGTCGTTATAAGAAATACCATTATTAATCTATCTCTCATATTTAATCTAGGCAACGTATCTATAATTTGGTTTATTTCTTGAATACTAAGAACGTCATCCTTAGTTTTTATTCTGCTTACTTTTGGTTTTTTAACTAGCTTAAAAGGGTTAATTTCTATGTACTCTTCATTTTTCATATAATTGTAAAAACTATGTAAGTAACTATATATTTTTTCTGATGTAGATTTTGCATAGTTATCTTTTACAAATTCTATAAATCCACTACAATCTTCTTTAGTTACACTTACTAAGTCTTTATTATTTACGTATTCTTTAAATAATATAACTTTGCTTAAGTAGTCATGTTTAGTTGCTGGATTATGCTTTTTGGAAAATCCTTTAAAGATTTCATATTCATATTCATTTAAAATTGCATTTTCTTCCATGTGTATTCCCCCTGTCTTTTTATAATTATTAAATTTCTAACTTATTTTTAAATACCTTTTTAAAATATTGAATATATTTATTAATATTGGTATACTTTAACGTATGGTTAAATTAGTTTAAATTAGGAGGTAGTTAAAATTGTTAGAAATTTTTAAAGCCATTATACTTGGTATAGTTCAAGGTATAACTGAGTGGCTACCTGTAAGTAGTACAGGTCATCTTATATTAGTTGAACAATTCGTTAAATTTGATTTATCGCAGGTGTTTGTAAGCACATTTATGGTTGTAATCCAATTAGGTTCTATACTTGCTGTTTTAACACTATATTTTAAAAAATTAAATCCTTTAGATTCTTCTAAAACAGAAAAAGAGAAAAAGGATACAATCAACTTATGGATTAAGGTTATTATAGCAGTAATTCCATCTGGAATACTAGGAGTTTTATTTGATGATGCTATAGACTCATTATTTTTCAACCCTACAACAGTTTCAATAACTCTTATAGTTTATGGGGTTATAATGATATTAATTGAGAATAGAAATAAAAAACCTAAGGTTAATGATTTTTCACAGCTTACATATAAATTAGCTTTAGGAATAGGACTATTCCAATGTTTAGCTTTAATACCAGGTACTTCAAGATCTGGATCTACTATTATAGGTGCTGCATTATTGGGTACATCTAGATATGTAGCTGCTGAGTTTTCATTCTTCTTAGCAATACCTACAATGTTTGGTGCAAGTGCACTTAAACTTGTAAAAACTGGTGCTGCCTTCTCTGGATTTGAGTGGTTAGTATTAGGTGCAGGATTTGTAACAGCATTTATAGTTTCTGTATTTGCTATTAAATTCTTAATGGATTATATCAAGAAACATGACTTCAAGGCATTTGGTTATTATAGAATAGTACTTGGTATAATAGTATTTGCATACTTTACATTTTTAATATAAATAAAAGAAGCACTATGTGCTTCTTTTATTTTTTTGACTCTACCAATAACCTTATGATGTCACTTGCACCTTCATTAAAAGTAGTTATAATGCTTAAGTAATCTGTAGCTCTATTTATAGCAAGATATACTTTATTTAAATCTCCTACAAAGTCATTAACTTGATAGTCTTGACTTATATCATTAATACTATGGTTATATAGCATTTCTAATTCACAAAATATAACAGCTTTATATTCTAAGTTTTTTATAGTATATATATTCGCTATTGTAACTCCAGCTTTTTTTGCTACATTAGTTAATTCATCATCCCCATATATATATGGTATTTCATTTTCTTCCAAGTCTTTCTTCAACATATATTGGAAATATATAGTTTTACCATTTTTTAATTTTTTCTTATTAAATGGATATACAATTGCTATATCAGAATAACTAAGTCCCTTTTGTGTAGTTAAATATTCAATTTCCCATATTACAGAACTTATTTGTTCTTCTATATCAGAAACTTTTATTATATCTACAGCCTTATTACTCTTTCTAATGTAGTTTGATAAATAATACATATCATTTGTAACATTAGGTCTTATGCTCTTTATATAATCATTTGAATTTTTATCAAAATTATTTACAAATTCAACTAAATTATTGCTCTGCCTATAGTTATCATTTAATTCTATTACATCATTGAACTCTATATTGTCCCAAGAGTTTTTAAATATACTTAAATTGCTAAATATATTTAATCCTTTGCACTCAAATGCATTAAATATATACTTAGACTTATATAAGAAACTTCTTATAAAATCAATCTGTTCTGGTTCGAAACATTCAATTTCATCTATAAATATTCCTTTGAACATACTTTTATTTTTTACAGTATTTTTAGCTTGTAAAACAAGATTCTTATATACCTTATCCGGAGTATTTTTTAGCATATTATAATCAAATACTAAGTTATATGCTTTTGCTAATTTAAATAAGAAAGAAGTAAATGTATGAATTTCTATATTGTTGTTATCTTTATATAAAATATCTAATCTTTCTTTCAGCTCATTTCTAAGCTGCTTTGTATAAGTAAATATTACAAATTTATGGTGTGGATATATTCTAGCTAATTTGATAGCTCTTGCTAATAATATTGTAGTCTTTCCACATCCAGATGCTCCTTTATATAAGGTGTCTCCATATTTAACTGAGGCAACTTTCTCAATTTGATTTCTTTCTAGCATAGTAGCTGTATAACTATAATCTTCATTTGAAAAAGATATTTTCTTTAAATTTTTATTTAAGTTAAGATTATTATTTATCACATAATATTCAGGACAAATTTGTAACATAAATAAGTTAAGTAAAATTTCATCATTTGGATTTCCTAAATATTCATCTATGCTAATTTCATAGTTCATTATTTTGTATAACTTCTCTTTATCTATTATATTATTTTCTACAAAGTCATTATCTCCATTATCATATATAGATACGTGGGGCATTATAAATATGTAGTTATATTCAATATCATTACCTATTTTGCTCATTTGCTTTCTTAAAAGATCATATTCCTCTTCCATTACCTCTAACAATTCATCTTCTAAGAGCATAAATAAATCTTCTGTTGTATCCATAAATTTTATAAACAAAACTCTCTTATCTTTTATATATAAAAGATCTGTGTTTATTCCTTTAAAAGGAGTCACCTTTGGCACTACATTAGCTTCCTCTTTCATACTTTGATAAAAAACCTTTTCAAATGCTTTTATCTTTAATGCATCTAGCTCGGAATTTATATTTATGTACTGGCTCAATTTCTCATCCCCCTCATTTTATATAATTATATCATTTTAAATAGTTTTTTGCTATATTTGATATATTTAATATATTATTTCCATTTATTATTTCCACGAAACATCCTTATTACTCTTTTTTTATAAAAATTTGCTAAATAGTAAAAAATAGGTACTATTTAAAGTACCTATTTTTTATTATTTACAGTGGCTTTCTAACCATATATTCATTTTTCTTCTTATTTCATTTTTCTTTACCTCTTCAAAATCAGCATCACTTATACTGTAACTTTGAACTAATTTATCCACATTAGGAGGATATTCTAAGAAATTTCCATTTTTATTTTCAAATCCAATACTCATTATATCGTAATTATCTTCATTTTTATTTACAACAACTCCATATTCAACATCTTCGTTTTTGTTGCAATTTGATATTTTTACATATTGATTTTTAGCAAGAGTATTTAACATATCATTTCTCCTTTCATTTTTTCTTTATTATTATTATCATTTTATAATTTTTTATTATATAGATTTATAAACTTCTTCCTTTACCAGAATCCATTAAATTTATTAAGCTCTCTGGATATGGATTAAATATAGTTTGACTTAAAATTTTTTCGTCTTCAAATCTAGCTGCATATATTTTTACATTATTTAAAACTGTACTAAGTGGTATTTTATCTTTGCTGTACTTAACTATATTATCAACAAATACTTCTTTTTCTTTTAAAGATAAGTATTTTTCATATTTATTATATATATCTAAAATAGTTTGAATATTTTTTTTTGTATTTCTATTTTTATTTAAAAGTTGAAATAATGTTTTTGCGTAATTTTCATATTCTTCATTTTTGCACATATTGTTTAAATGGCTAAAAATTTTAACATCATAATTTTTTAATAGCAATTCATTATTTTGATGAAATTTTTTTATATCACATTTTTCATTTTTAAAGTTATTTATCATAAATAATTTAGTCAAAAACTCATCTCTTATTGAATAGTTTTTAAGTCTACCTTCATTTTCTATAGGCAAATAACCATGTGAATTTAATATTTCATCTGCGAAAAAGCCATTGCTTTCATTAGTTAAAGTTGATTGACCACTTTTATGATAAACTTTAACATCTCTTACCCCGCATGATGGTGATTTGCTTTTTAATATACATCCATCAATATCTTCCAATTTAGAAATGTAATTTTGAGAAAATTTTTTCATCTGGTCAGTATAATCTTTATTACTTTTCGGTTGAATAAGTTTTTTTTCATTATTATAGTCAACAATCCTTATAGCTTCTCTAGGTGTAGAAAGTCCTATTTCAACCTCAGGACATACTGTACAAAATTCAACATAATCTTTTAAAGAGTCAATGAACTTACTGCTTGATCCTTGTCCATTGTATCTACAATTTTCAAATCCTAAACATTTACTGATTAATAACTTGGGACGTCTCATAATTATATCTCCTATTATGTTTATAAATTTTAATATTAGTATTTTAATCTTATTTAAAATAAATTATTCTTTTTCTTTAATTCAAAAATCAAAAAAGCGAATATATCATTTGATATATTCGCTTAAATTATTTTCTTATTTAGCGTATTCTATTGCTCTTGTTTCTCTTATTATGCTAACTTTGATTTGTCCAGGATACTCTAATTCATCCTCTATTCTCTTAGTCATATCTCTTGCTAATAAATGTATATCTTCATCATTTACATTTTCTGGCTTAACCATTATTCTGATTTCTCTACCAGCTTGTATTGCAAACGATTTATCTACGCCATCATATGAATTAGCTATTTCTTCTAATTTCTCTAAACGTTTAATATATGCTTCTAGTGTTTCACGTCTAGCACCAGGTCTTGCAGCTGATATAGCATCTGCAGCTGTAACTAATACAGCTTCTATAGTTTGTGGCTCATAATCTCCATGATGAGTACTCATAGCATGTATAACATCTTTAGATTCTTTGTATCTTCTAAGTAAGTCCATACCTATCTCAACATGAGTTCCTTCCATTTCATGGTCAACTGCCTTACCTATATCATGAAGTAATCCAGCTCTCTTAGCTAATTTTACGTCTGCTCCTATTTCTGCAGCCATTATACCAGCTATATGAGCTACTTCTATAGAATGTCTTAAAACATTTTGTCCATAACTTGTTCTATAGTTAAGTCTACCTAGAAGTCTTACTAATTCTGGATGTAATCCATGAACCCCTGTTTCAAAAGTAGCTTGTTCTCCAAACTCTTTTATTATATTATCAACTTCTTTTCTAGCTTTCTCAACCATTTCTTCAATTCTTGCAGGATGTATTCTTCCATCTGCGATAAGCTTTTCAAGCGCAATTCTTGCAACTTCTCTTCTTATAGGATCAAATCCAGATAATATTACTGCTTCTGGAGTGTCATCTATTATTAAATCTATTCCAGTAAGAGTTTCTAATGTCCTAATATTTCTACCTTCTCTACCTATAATTCTTCCCTTCATTTCATCGTTAGGAAGGTTAACCACTGTTACAGTAGTTTCTGCCACATGATCGGCTGCGCATTTTTGTATAGCATATCCTATTATTTCTCTAGACTTCTTATCTGCTTCATCTTTAGCTTGAGATTCTATTTCTTTAATCATTATAGACATCTCTCTTCTTACTTCTCTTTCAGCATTAGTTAATATAATTTCTTTTGCTTGGTCTGAAGTTATTCCAGATATGCTTTCTAATTTTTCTAATTGTTGAACTTTAATCGCTTCAACGTTTTCTTCTTTTTTCTCAATTTTTTTAAGTTTATCATTAAGAACTGTTTCTTTATTCTCTAGAGCTTGAAGTTTTTTATCTAAAACCTCTTCCTTTTGAATTATTCTTCTTTCAAACTTTTGAACTTCAATTCTTCTTTCTTTGTTCTCTTTCTCTGCTTCATTTCTCCACTTATGGATCTCTTCTTTTGCTTCTAATAGTTTTTCTTTTTGTAAAGTTTCTGCATCTTTTTTTGCCTTATCTATTATATCATCGGCCATCTTTTCAGCTTGACCAATTTTAGCTTCAGATATGTTTTTTCTTACAAAATAACCAACTATAATACCCACAAATATTCCCAATAAAGCGCTTATCATTGCCTCTATGACATCCACCTCCTTTGTTAAATAAACCGTCAACTACAGTATTTATAACATCTATTTTTATAAACTAAATAAGAATATTTTATTCTTATTTAATTTTATAATTTTTTCAATCTGGTGTCAAGTTAATAGGAGGTATACAAGCTATTATTCTCCAATATTTTCTATTGAATCTTCATTTTCCTCTGCGCTATCTGCATTTTCATCTAATTTGTAATATTTTCTTACTAAACCGTCTACTTCTTCTGTTAAATCTTTATTATCCTCTAAGAACTTTTTAACATTTTCTCTACCTTGTCCTAATCTAGTCTCGTTATAACTATACCAAGCTCCTGATTTTTTAATTATGTCTAAATCTGCAGCTATATCTAATAGGTCCCCAACCTTTGATATACCTTCTCCATACATTATGTCAAATTCACATTGTTTAAATGGAGGTGCAACCTTGTTTTTAACAACTTTTACTCTTGTTCTACTTCCCATAACTTTATCGCCTTGTTTTATAGTGTCTATTTTTCTAACATCTAGTCTTACTGAAGAGTAGAATTTAAGAGCACGACCACCTGTTGTAGTTTCTGGGCTACCAAACATAACTCCAACTTTCTCTCTTAACTG
This sequence comes from Paraclostridium sp. MRS3W1, assembly GCF_032465715.1. Classification (NCBI taxonomy): domain Bacteria; kingdom Bacillati; phylum Bacillota; class Clostridia; order Peptostreptococcales; family Peptostreptococcaceae; genus Paraclostridium; species Paraclostridium sp. MRS3W1. Next base: position 15,208 of record NZ_JAWDJM010000032.1, read on the forward strand.
GTTTATAAATATTGCTACACAATTAGATTTTTTTATAGATCCTGTTAGCTTTCTTAAAGCTTGCGACATAAGTCTTGCTTGAAGACCAATATGAGAATCTCCCATGTCCCCTTCTATTTCAGCTTTTGGAACTAATGCTGCTACTGAGTCAACTACTATTATATCTATAGCACCACTTCTTATAAGTGCTTCTGCTATTTCTAACGCTTGTTCTCCTGTATCTGGTTGTGAAACTATTAAGTTATCAACATCTACCCCTAATGCCTTTGCATATACTGGATCTAATGCATGTTCAGCATCTATGAATGCTGCTATTCCACCTTGTTTTTGAGCTTCTGCTACTGCATGTAAAGTAACTGTAGTCTTACCAGAAGATTCTGGTCCATATATCTCAACTATTCTACCCTTTGGAAGACCTCCTATACCTATAGCTATATCAAGTCCAATAGAACCTGTTGGTATAACATCTATAGCCATTCCCTTAGCTTCTCCAAGTTTCATTACAGATCCTTTACCAAAATCTTTTTCTATTTGAGATAACGCTGAATTCAGCGCTTTTAATTTTTCATCTTGTATTCCTGCCATTTATGTTACCTTCCCTTCTAAAAATCATTTATTAAAATTTTACTTAAAGTAAAACATTCATCAAACACTTGTTCTATATTTATTATATATTTTTTATGACTTAAAGTCAATTAAATAATACCTTATTAGTATTAACTTTAATTATATCAATTTATACATATTTTTCCATAAGTTTAAATTATCTTTTACCTAAAATTCTAAGCTTCCTTTTAAACTTGGTTTAAAAACTTATTAAGCACAAAAAATGGATAACTAACAGTTATCCATTTTTTATATTATTATTTACTTTCCATAAATAAATTTTTATTTTTGTAAACATACTCCCATCCTGAATAAAGAGTAAGTAGTGTAGCTATTAATATAGTAAATTTACCTATGTTTAAAAATACAGGATTACCTGTATGCGCACCTAGTAAAAGAATTACTATAGCTACCATTTGTGAAATAGTTTTTAATTTCCCTCCAGAACTTGCAGCTATTACTTTTCCGTCTGCAGCTGCAATTGCTCTTAATATACTAACTGTAAGTTCTCTAGCAACAATTATAATAACCATCCAAGCAGCCACTAAATCATACTCTATCATTGTTGTAAGAGCTGATATTACAAGCAGCTTATCAGCAAGAGGATCCATAAATTTACCAAAGTCAGTTACTAAATTGTATTTTCTAGCTATATGACCATCCATAGCATCAGTTACAGATGCTACTATAAATATCATACAAGCTATTAAAAATTTACTTGGTAAATTTAACATCATTACTATTATAAAAACTGGTATTAAAAATATCCTAAATAAAGTTAATTTATTAGGCAAGTTCATTAACTACATCTCCCATCAAATCATACTCTAAGGCATTATTTATTTTTACTTTTACAAATGATCCTATTTCAAGTTGATTTTCAGACTTAACATAAACTATACTGTCTATTTCTTCTGCATCTCCTTGAGTTCTACCTATATATACCTTATCTTCAATTTGCTCTTCGATTAAAACTTCATATTCATTATCAATTTTTTGTGCATTTAAATTTTGTGATATTTCTTGCTGAACTAACATAAGTTGATCTCTTCTTTGTAGTTTTACATCTTCATCTAAATGATTAGGAAGTTTATCCGCTGGAGTGTCTTCCTCTCTAGAGTATGCAAAAGCTCCCAGTCTATCAAACTTCATATCTTTTGCAAATTCAACTAATTCATTAAAATCTTCGTCAGTTTCTCCAGGGAATCCAACTATTATAGTTGTTCTTAATGTAGCATCAGGTATATATTTTCTTATCATTTCAACTTTAGATTTAATGTCTTCTTTAGTCGTGTGTCTATTCATTAATTTTAAAACTTTATTACTTGCATGTTGTATAGGCATATCAAAATAATTACATATATTATCATATTTTTTAATTACTTTTACAAGCTCTTCAGTTATTGATTCAGGATATGAGTACATTATTCTTATCCATTTTATCCCATCTATTTGTGCAAGTTCTTCTAATAATTGCGGAAGTTTAACTTCTCCATATAAATCTAAACCATACTTTGTAGTGTCTTGAGCTATAACTACTAATTCTTTTACTCCTTTAGAAGCAAGATCTTTAGCTTCTTTTATTATATCTTCCATTTTTCTACTTCTATATCTACCTCTTAATTTTGGTATTATACAATACGTACAGTGATTGTCACAACCTTCACCTATTTTTAAATATGCCATATATTCTGGAGTTGTAACGTATCTTGGAAGATCTTCATTGTAAGCAAATTCAATATCATTTAAACTTACTATGTTATTTTCCTTTTCAAGATTTGCTATTATTTCATCTATTTGTTGGTAACTTCCTGTTCCAACTATAGCATCTATTTCTGGAATTTCTGCTTGTAATTCCTTAGCATATCTTTGAGCTAAACATCCTGTAACTATAAGTAACTTTAAATTTCCGTTTTCTTTTAATTGAGCTAAGTCTAATATAGTATCTATAGATTCTTGTTTTGCTGATTCTATAAATCCACAAGTATTTACTAAAATTATATCAGCTTCCTCAAACTCACCTACTAATTTATATCCTTTTCTATTTAAAATCCCCATCATTATTTCTGCATCTACTAAATTTTTAGAACATCCTAATGACTCTAATGCTATTTTTAACATTTAATTTGCTCCTTCCTTCGCTGCCTTATGAAAATCTATTAACTCTAAAACTGCTTCTTTCATGTTATCACAATTAAGAACTCTATTGTACTCATATTTTTGAACTGAATGCCCATATAATGCATCGTAATAATCTACTAAATAATGTTCTACAACTTGATCGTATTTACCTTCATTAAATAATTCAATATAATAATCAACTTTTTGATTTCCTAATCTTTTTCTAAATTTATTAATACACTGTATTAATGCTTCAAAGTTCTTATTCTCTGTATATATGTAGTCTCTACATAATCTATCTACTCTAGACTTTACACTACATTCTAATAATATATGGTATCCGTCCCTTACTATGCCTTCATATATTTCATGAGGTACGTTAACATGTCCGACTCTTTTACTTTCACTTTCTATAAATATATAGTTGCTTTTTGAAAAATATAGTTTTTCAAAAATATTAGTTTCAAAATTCTTTTGTGTAGGGGGTTTTTCGTTAAACATTATAAATCCAAATGTAGATCCACTATTTTTAGCTATACCCTCTAAGTCTATAATATCTATTCCATTTTCTTCTAACATAAGTAATGCATCTGTTTTTCCAACACCAGTTAACCCATGAAGAACTATAAATTCTTTTGTATCCATAACTGTTTTAAAGTAATCTAATACAAAGTTTCTGTATGCTTTATATCCACCTTGTAATTGATATACATTTACACCTAATGTTGAAATCATATTTACTAAACTTCCACTTCTCATGCCGCCTCTTGCACAGTATATAACTATATTTTCATATTCATTAGCTAAACTTAAAACTTCCATGTACATATGTTTTAACTTATCTTTTACATAGTCAAATCCCTTTTGTACAGCTTCTTGTTTTCCTTGCATCTTATATATAGTTCCTATATCTTTATGCTCATCATCATTAAACAATGGCATATGAAAAGCATCACGTATGTGGTCTTCTTCAAATTCCGCTTGCGTTCTAACATCTATAAATATAGTATTTGGTAGATCTAACGCACTCTTTATGTCTATTGTCTTCAAATTTATTCACCCTCTAAATTTTCTAAGTCTTGTTTACTTACTAAAACCTTTCTAGGTTTACTTCCTTCACTTTGACCAACTATAGATCTCTCTTCCATAGAATCTATAAGTCTTGCCGCTCTATTAAATCCAATTTTAAATTTTCTTTGAAGCATAGAAGCTGAAGCTTGCCCACTTTCAACTACAAATTCTATTGCATCTCCTAAAAGTTCATCAGCATCGTTATCTTGCTCTTTAGATATTTTAGCTATACTATCTACTATGCATTCTTCATATTTAACTTCTTCATTAACTTGACTCTTTACATAATCTACTACTCTTTCTGATTCTGATTCTGATATAAACGCACCTTGTAATCTAACTGGTTTAGCTGCTCCTAAAGGATAGAATAGCATATCTCCTTTTCCTAGAAGCTTTTCTGCTCCACCCATATCAAGTATAGTTCTAGAGTCCGTTTGAGATGAAACTGCAAACGCAATTCTAGATGGAATATTGGCTTTTATAACTCCAGTTATAACATCTACTGAAGGTCTTTGTGTAGCAACTATTAAATGCATTCCTGCAGCTCTTGCCATCTGAGCTAATCTACATATATAATCTTCAACATCACTAGCACTAACCATCATAAGGTCTGCAAGCTCGTCTATTATTATTACTATCTTAGGAAGTTTTTCTTCACTTTTTTCATTATAACTTGTTATGTCTTTTACACTTGATTCTGCAAATAATTTGTATCTTCTATTCATTTCAGTAACTGCCCAGTTTAAAGCATTAGCAGCTTTTTTAGGATCTGTTACAACTGGTATTAATAAATGTGGTATTCCATTGTAATTTGCAAGTTCAACAACTTTTGGATCTATAAGTAAAAATTTAACTTCATCTGGGTTTGCTTTGTATAAAATACTGTTTATCAAAGTATTTACACACACACTTTTACCAGAACCTGTAGATCCTGCTATAAGTAAATGAGGCATTTTCCCAATATCAGCTATTATAGGTTTCCCAGCTATATCTTTTCCAAGTCCCATAGCTAATGGCGATTTGAAATTATTAAATTCTTCACTTTCAATAACTTCTCTTAAAGTTACCATTTGAGCTTCTTCATTTGGAACTTCTATACCAATAGCACTTTTACCTGGTATAGGAGCTTCTATTCTTATACTTTTTGCCGCTAAGCTAAGGGCTATATCATCTGTTAAGTTAACAATTTTACTAACTTTAACACCTGGACTTGGTTGAATTTCATATCTAGTTATAGTAGGTCCAACAGTAACTTGATTTACTTTCGCTTCAACTCCAAAGTCAGATAGAGTTTTTTCTAATAATGAGGCATTTTTTAAAACTTTTTTCTTGCTTTTGTCATCAGTCTTTGAATCTATTTTATTTAATAGCTCAATACTAGGTTTTGTATAATTTTCATATTTAGAATTTGTTTGAATCCCTATAGGCTGTGTACTTTCTATATTGCTTTCTTTTACACTTGTAACCTCTGTTTTTTGCGTAGGTTTAGCCTTTTGTAATTCTTTTAAAACTTCTAATTCAGGCATACTTTGAGTGCCCTCTAATATCTCTAAGTAATCATCTTCAGCTTTATTAAATCCAACAATTTTTATTGTTTTATCATTGTCGTATTCTTCAATACTTTTTTCTTTATCCTTAGATTTATTTGACTTATTTTTTAAGTCATTCTTTGTTACCATAGTATTTTCATCAACTTCTTCAGTTACCATGTTAACCATAGCATTTTTTAAACCTTTAGCTTTTTCTTTAAAAGTAAGATTACTATCTTTACTGTTTTTAGCTTTTGCTTTTATAGTATAAATTAAGTCTTTTAAAGATATATTAAAAGTAAATAGACCTGTTATTAATAATGCAAATATACTTATTAGCCATGCTCCTGTTACACCTAAAATCTTTGTAACGTAATATGTGATGAATGTAGCTATAAGTCCACATCCTTCACCTTGAACCGCAGCTTTACTTACTTCTTTAATTACATACGAATTAGTCGGACTATCTATAGGTAAATTTTTAGCATTTAAAAGTCCGTAGAATATGAATATAAAAAATACACCTAAATAGTATATTTTAGCATTTTTAATTCTGTATATATATTCATTCTTCTCGAAAAATCCTAAGATACCACTAATAATGATTATAAACGGAATTGCTACTGCTAATCCTCCAAATAATCCTTTAAATATATTTTGAATAACCGTACCTAATAACCCCATTGAACTAGAGTTTAAACTATATAATAAAAATATACCAATAAATATAGTTATAAGGTTATTGTACTCAGCTGAAAAACTTGATTCTATCTTCTTTTTCTTTTTAGATTTTTTCTTAGCCATCAATCTCACCTCTTAAAAATAAATTTATACAAGAATTAATAAATTCCAAAATCATAGCAAAAAGTGCTAATGTATTTAAACACTAACACTTTTATATCTTTTAATTATATCATATTTTATGTTATTTAAACAAATTTTATTTAATTACATTGTTGTTACTATCATTATCGTCTTCATTAATTAATTCTCTTAATTTAGCCATTGCCTCTTTTAATCCACCGACTTCATCAATAAGACCACAATCAACTGCCTCTTTACCTATTAAAACACTACCTACATCACTTACTAATTCCTCTTTTGAATGCATAAGTTTTTCTAATTCTTCTCTTTCTATATCTGAAGTTCTAATTATAAATCTAGTTATACGCTCTTGCATTTTTTTAAAGTATTCAAATGTTTCATTAACTCCAATAACAAGTCCATTTGTTCTTATAGGGTGAACAATCATAGTTGCAGTTGGAGCTATAAATGAATAATCACCTGCAGTTGCAAGTGGAACTCCTATACTATGACTACCTCCTAATACTAATGTTACTACTTTTTTAGATACACTATTCATAAGTTCTGCCATAGCAAGTCCAGCTTCAACATCTCCTCCAACAGTGTTTAAAATTACTAATACCCCTTTTATATTTTGATTTTCCTCTATTTCAAATAACATAGGTATTATATGCTCATATTTTGTAGATTTTTTTTGTGGGTTTCCTGCAAAGTGACCTTCAATTTCACCAATTATAGTTATACATTGTATGTCCTTTATGTTTTGGTTAGGCATATTAGGAACACCCATTTGTTTTATATTTTGTATATCTTCACTTTCTTCTTCTCTTTCATCATCTTCTTCTGACTTCAGCTGTATTTTTCTATTTTTTTCATCATTGAAAAGATTCATATGTAGCCTCCTTCTAAGACTTATTTTTATCTACTTTTCTTTTGGATGTTTACTTATAGGTCTTGATGTATTTTGAGCTACTGATCCACTTTTTCTAGGTCTAGAGTTAGCTGGTAAATTTAATTCTTCTGCAAATTCTAATTTAGTATTTGGCTGTTTATTTTTTGTTTTTTTATTAGACATAAAAAAATCCTCCTATTTGTTTAACTTTACATATAAGTTAACCAAAAAAGGAGGATATTATTAATTTAATTTAAATTCATCATGTATAGCATGAACAGCTGATTTCATATCTTTTTCTTCAACTAAACAAGATATAGTCATGTTTGAATCCGATGTTTGTAATAAGTTTATTTTAGCTTTAGATAAAGCTCTTACAATCTTTGCCATAACGCCAGGAATACCTGTCATTTTTGTACCTATAAGAGTTACCTTTGCACAGTTTTCTTTAACAGTATACTCAAGATCATGATTATTAAGTATATCTTTTAATATATTTAACTTTTCATGGTCTATTACAAAAGCTTTTTCTTCCACAAAGAAGTTTATCATATCTAGACTAATTTCATTTGATTCAATTTCATTCATTATATCTGTAAATATATCTTCTTTAGATTTAACTTTTATTTGAGTAATTCCATTTTTATGTGCTACTGCAGTCATAGTGTGTAAAGATTTTGCTTCTTTGTTTACTTCAAATTTAGGACTCATCCCGCTTATTCTAGTACCTGGATGAGATGGGTTTAAAGTATTTTTTATATTTAAAGCTATCGATCCACTTTTTGCAATTTCAACAGCTCTTGGATGAATTACCTTTGCACCTTTGTCTGCCATTTGAAAAACTTCTTCATAATTTATATAATCTAAAACTTTAGCTTCAGGTTCTACTCTAGGGTCTGCCGTCATGATTCCATCAACATCTGTATAAATTTCAACAGTTTCACATTCTAAAGCTTTACCTATAGCAACAGCAGATGTATCGCTTCCGCCTCTACCAAGAGTTGTTACTTCTCCACTTTCTGTAGTTCCTTGGAACCCGGCTACAATAACAACTTTACCTTCATCTAATTCTTTATATATTCTTTCTGGTTTTATATCTAATATTCTTGAATCAGAAAATTTCCCATCTGTATATATACCAGCTTGACTACCAGTTAAAAATACTGCATCTATCCCATTTCCTTTTAGCATATTAGTAAGTATAGTTCCTGATATTATCTCTCCACAAGACATTATTAAATCTAATTCTCTTTTAGAAGAATTTTCATTCACATTTTTACACAGATTTATCAATGTATCAGTTGCATATGGAGCTCCTTTTCTTCCCATAGCAGAAACTACTACAACTAAGTCTAATCCTTTTTCTTTGTAGTTTTTTATTATATTGCAAACTTGTTGCATTTTTTCATAAGATTCCACAGATGTCCCACCAAATTTTTGAACTACTATCGTCATATTATCCTCCTAGTAAACTCCTTCGTATTCTATTATAATCATGTCATTACCAATTTTTTTTACATTTCTCCATGGTACTTCTAGTACCGATTTATCTTTTCTAAATCCTAAAAATCCTCTTTCTCTAGGGATTAATAAAGCTAGTATTTTTCCTGTAGTGTCTTCAATTATAAGGTCGCACTCTCCAACAACTCCTAATCTTTCTCCTGTAACTAAGTTTACAATCTCTTTACCTGCTACTTCAGATAAATTCATAAGTATCCCCCCATATAAACTAATATGTATCCAATATAGATAACCTTGATTATATGTCTAGTCTAGTTAGTCTAAAGTTATACCCTCTACATCTCTTCCTACAATACAGACTCCAATATTTTCTCTATTAAATACCTTGTCTATAATTAAGTCTATTCTAGCCTTGTCAATATTATTTATACTTTCTATAATATCATTAGGATTTTTCACCTTTTTCGTTAATACCATTGCTTTACCAATTGACATCATTCTGCTGCTAGTACTCTCTAATCCAAGAATATAACTTCCTTTTAACTGTTCCTTACTTTCTTTTATCTCTTTATCTGTAAGATGATTCTGTCTTAGGTTGTCAATTTCTTCTAATACTAAATTATATACTTTTTTTAGATTTTCGTTACTCATACTAGCATAAATTCCAAGTTCTCCGCTTTTCCTATAAAGGCTAGGCGCAGAGTATATTGAATATACTAGTCCTTTATTTTCCCTTATATTTTGAAATAATCTTGAGCTTATACTTCCTCCGAAAATATTATTTATTATAGATAATGCATAGGCATCTTCTCTATCCTCTAGAGGAATAGCTTTTAAACTTATCGCTAAATTAACTTGTTCTGTATCTTTGTTTCTAGTTATAAAGCACGGATGAAACTCAGGTTCAGTTATTTTGATATCTACATTTCCCATAGCTAAGTCTTTAAACTTGGATTCTATTAACTTTACCATTTCTTCAAATTTAAAGTTTCCACTTATAGATATTACAGAGTTACTTGCTACATAATACTTATTAAAATAATCTTTTATAGTATTTCTATTCATATTATATAACGATTCTTCCGTACCTATTATATTCATACCTAAGGCGTCAGTTTTGTATATTCCTTCCATAAGAAGATCGTACACTAAGTCCTCAGGAGAATCTTCATACATTTTTAATTCTTCTATTATAACTTGTCTTTCCTTATCTATATCCTTTTCATCAAACAAAGGATTTAAAAACATATCACTTAATATATCAATTCCAATATCTATATGTTCATCTAACAATTTTACATAATAACAAGTACATTCCTTACTCGTAAAAGCATTTATTTGACCTCCTAAGTTATCTATAGTGCTTGCGATTTCTTTAGAAGTTCTATTTTTAGTACCTTTAAAAAGCATATGTTCTATAAAATGTGATATCCCACCTAGCTCTTCATTTTCTATTCTAGACCCTGCATTTACCCAAACACCTAATGTTATAGATTTTAGATAAGGTATCTCTTCCCCTATTATTGTTAGTCCATTACTCAATGTGTGCGTTTTATACATACTCATCCTCCAATTTTTGTGCATTAAAATATTTATGATAATCATATAAGCTTTTTTATCTTAATCAATGTCTTTTAAATTATAAGTTAGTAAAGTCAATTATTCAATATCAAAATAATTTTATAAATTAAATACATCACTAAGTTTACCTGGCTTTAATTCCTTTTCTTCTATGATTTTTATTATATCATCAATTCCCTCTGCACTTGCATATGTAGGATGCATAAGTATTATGCTAGAATCTTTCATATCTTTAGATTTAACCCTTTGTATAATAACATCAGGTTCTTGTCTATTTTTCCAATCTATTGTGTCTATATCCCATTTATAAGGTATATAACCTAAGTCGTTACACGCTTTTACTGTGTCTTTATTAAATGATCCTCCTGGAGCTTGAAAAAACTTAGTTTCTGTTTTTGTTATATTTTCAATTATTTCTTTTGATGTCTTTATTTGTTCGTAATTTTTATCATAGTCTAAAGTTCCATAGTCTAGATGTTTATATCCGTGATTTGCAATTTCATGTCCCTTTTTTTGAATTTCTAATAGAAGTTCAGGATTTTCTTCTGCCCATCTGCCTGTTACAGCAAAAGTTATTTTAGCCTTTTTTTCATCTAATACTTTTAAAATTTTTTCTAAGTATTCAGTTTCCCACCCAAGGTCTACGTTGCAACTTATTGCAACGTATCCACTTTTTTCTTTTGTTCCACTGTAATATGGCTCACCAGCTCTATAAAACATGTTAAATGTAGGCTTAGATTTATCTTTTGTCATAAATGCAACGCCTATAATTGCTAATATTATAACTAATGCTATTATGAAAATTTTTTTTAGCTTTTTTTTATTAAGCACCATCATTATCATAAAAGTCCCTCCTAATATGTACAATTTATTTATTCATTAAATTGTATTAGGACAGTTTCCCTTTTATGCATTTTTATTATATATTATATATTCAAACTTCCCTATAACTTAAATTGCTTTTATTATTGCAAAAAATGCTTATTGTGGGGGCGCTCGATTAAAAGCTATATATTTCCTTCACACGACAATCTTTGCTTGTAAGTGTTTCGTCAATATATAGCTTTTAATCTTCGCTTCTTTTGTGAGGTATAAATAAAAAAGGAGACATATCTAATACTTAGATATGTCTCCTTTTTTATTTATATATAATCTAAACAGACTATAATTTATTTTTCTTTATTTTCTTTTACTTCTTTAACTTCTTTTTTCTCTGGTTTTGGTAAAAGTGCTTTTCTAGATAAGTTAACTCTACCTTTTTCATCGATTTCAGTTACCTTAACTGTTACTTCATCACCTATATTTAAAACATCCTCAACCTTATTTACTCTTTCATGAGCTATATGAGATATATGAAGTAATCCTTCTTTTCCTGGAAGTACTTCAACGAATGCTCCGAAATTCATTATTCTTGTTACTTTACCTGTGTAAGTTTCACCTACTTCAGCTTCTGCAACTATATTATTTATAAGTTCTTGAGCTTTAGCTATCATTTCAGCATCTATTCCACTTATAAATACTTCTCCAGTTTGTTCTATATCTATTTTAACTCCAGTTTCATCTATAATCTTAGTTATTATTTTTCCACCAGGTCCTATAACGTCTCTTATCTTATCTGGATTTATGTTCATTGTTACTATCTTAGGTGCATATTTAGAAAGCTCTGGTTTAGGAGCAGCTATAGTTTTTCTCATTTCATTTAATATATGAATTCTACCTACTTTAGCTTGTTTTAAAGCAGTTCTTAAAACTTCTTCATCTATACCAGCTATTTTTATATCCATTTGTATAGCAGTTATCCCGTGCTCAGTACCTGCAACTTTAAAGTCCATGTCTCCTAGGTGGTCTTCCATACCTTGTATATCTGAAAGTACTGCAACTTTATCATCATGTTTTATAAGTCCCATAGCTATACCTGCTACCATATCTTTTAATGGAACACCTGCATCTAAAAGAGATAATGTTGATCCACATACACTACCTTGAGATGTTGATCCATTAGAACTTAAAACTTCAGAAACAACTCTTATTGCATATGGGAAATCTTCTTTAGAAGGTATAACAGGAAGTAATGCTCTTTCAGCTAATGCTCCATGTCCTATTTCTCTTCTACCTGGACCTCTTGAAGGTCTAGCTTCTCCAACACTGTATGCTGGGAAGTTGTAATGATGCATATATCTTTTACTTTCTTCTTCATCAAGTCCATCAAGTATTTGAACATCACCTAAAGCTCCTAAAGTCGCTATAGACATTACTTGAGTTTGTCCTCTTGTAAATAATCCAGATCCATGAGCTCTTGGTATAAATCCATTATCACACCATATAGGTCTTATTTCATCTGGTTTTCTATTATCTGGTCTTACATTTTCATGTACTATAAGCTTTCTTACTTGCTCTTTTATTATAGCATGTAATGTTTCTTCTATATCTTGACCAAATTCTTCTACTATATCTTCAAAGTTTTCAAAAGTAGCTTCTTTTACTGCATCCATTTTTTCCATTCTTTCAAGCTTTTCTACAGTTTTAACCGCTTCTTTCATTTTATCTGTAGCAAATTCACGAACAGCTTTTTCTACGTCTGCATTTATTTCAAAAAGAGTAACTTCTATTTTTTCTTTTCCGACTTCAGCAACTATAGTCTCTATAAACTCAACAACTTTTTTGATTTCTTTATGAGCAAATAATATAGCTTCTAGCATTAATTCATCTGGTATTTCTTCTGCACCTGCTTCAACCATCATTATAGCATCTTTCGTTCCTGATACTACAAGGTGTAGAGAACTCTTTTCTCTTTGCTCAGCAGTTGGATTTATAACAAATGCACCATCTACCAATCCTACTGATACAGATCCTGTAGGTCCATTAAATGGTATATCAGATATAGATAATGCTATAGATGAACCTATCATTGCTACTATATCAGGTGTACAATCTTGATCAACTGATAAAACTGTTGCTACTACTTGTACATCATTTCTAAATCCTTTTGGGAATAAAGGTCTTATAGGTCTATCTATAAGTCTTGATGTAAGTATAGCTTTTTCTGAAGGTTTTCCTTCTCTTTTTAAGAATCCTCCAGGTATCTTTCCTACTGAATATAATTTTTCTTCATAATCAACACTTAAAGGGAAGAAATCTATTCCATCTCTTGGTTGCGCTGACTTTGAAGTATTAACCATAACCATGGTCTCACCATACTGAAGTATGGCACTTCCACTAGCTAGTTCGGCAATTTTTCCTATTTCAACAGAAAGCTCTCTTCCTGCAAAATCCATTTTAAAAACTTTATGTTCAAACATTAATGCTTGTACCTCCTCTTTATTAAAAACCGCGTTTAGTATCCTATGTACTATCTTATCAAAAATACTATAATTTAACAACATAAAAGTAAATTACTAGCTTTCATCGATATAATTTAGAGATACAAAACGTAATTAGCAAATATTTGTTTTTATCTATTATTTGCTTATTATGTAAAATTTAATACATTTAATTTGAACAACTAATAGCAATTATATCCGGTCCTGTATGTGAACAAATACAAGCTCCTCCTCTAGTAAAGTAAAGTTTTTTAACTTTTAAACTTTCTTCTACTTCTTTTTGTAGCACTTCAAAGTCCCCTACATTAGCTCCGCACCCAATCATTACATTTTTATCTTCAAAATTGTCATATTGAGATTTTAATAAGTCTATTAGTGTATGTACTACATGCTTTTTTCCTCTTACTTTTGTAACTAACGCTATATTTCCATCTTTCATTGAAAATACAGGTTTAAGACTTAACATGTTGCCTATTGCAGCTGTAGTTACAGAAACCCTTCCACTTCTTTTTAAGTATTCTAAGCTATCTGGCACAAAGAATAAATTCACACTTTCTCTTAATGCCTCTAACTCATTTATGATGCTCTTAGCGTCCATATTTTGCTCTATAAGCTCACAAGCTTTTATAACAAACTGTCCACTCCCTAGGGATAGATTTAATGTGTCAAATATGTGTATTTCTCCTTCGGTATCATTTTTAGCCATCATAGCACTTTGATACGTTCCAGAAGATTTTGATGATCCATTTATACAAATTATTGAATATTCATCCTTATATTTATCAAATACCTCTTTAAATTGCATATATGTCGCTTGAGATGTTTTTGGTACGGTATGTATTTTCCTCATAGTATTATAAAATTCTTCATTTGTCATATCTATACCGTCTTTAAATTCATTGTCTTCTATAATTATAGTTAATGGAATTATTTCTATTTCATGTTTTTCTGCTAACTCCATAGGAATATCACATAAACTATCGCATATTAATTTTATTTTCATAGCAAATCCCCTCCTAAAAGAAAAATTTCTATATAAATTATACTATTCCTTTATATATTTTAAACTAATTTTAGACAATTTGTAATTTTTTTGTCTATATTTGAAACTTAACTTTATTAAAGTATCTAAACAAAAAAAGAAGGCTTTAACCTTCTTTCTTTATCTAAATAATCTAATTATTTTCTTAATCCTAATTTAGCTATTAAAGCTCTGTATCCTTCTAAGTCTTTCTCTTTTAAGTAAGCTAATAAGTTTCTTCTCTTACCAACCATCTTTAAAAGACCTCTTCTTGAGTGGTGGTCTTTTTTATGAGTCTTTAAGTGACCGTTTAATTCATTTATTCTAGCTGTTAATAAAGCTATTTGTACTTCTGGAGAACCAGTATCTCCTTCAGATCTTCCGAATTCTTTTATTATTTCAGTTTTGTTCATTTGTGAATACCTCCATTATTTTATTAAATCCCCAATTACTAAGCATTGATTGGAGTATTCAAATGCTGAGTAATGGTTTACGAATCTTATTTTACCATAAAGCATGTCTATTTGTAAACATACTTTTTGTATACAAAATTAACGTCTTTTCTCAATTGCGATTTCAATTCATCTAAAGAGTTAAACTTTTTTTCATCTCGTATTCTATCTAAAAATTCAACTCTTATTATTTCACCATATATTTCTTCATCAAAGTCAATTATATTTGTTTCTATAGACAATACTTTTCCATTTACAGTAGGATTATATCCTATATTGGTTGCTCCATAGTAAACCTTATTTTTAATATATACTTTAACTGCATATATGCCATTTTTAGGTATAATCAACTTATCTTCAGCTTTAAGGTTAGCAGTTGGAAATCCAATTGTTCTTCCAATTTTTCTTGCATGTATAACTTCGCCTTCTAAAAAATAATTTCTACCTAAAAAATCTTTAATTTCACTTACATTTCCATCATTTATAAGATTTCTTATGTAACTACTGCTTACTCTTCTGCCTTTTATTTTTATCGGTTCTATTACTTTAACCTTCATATTATAATTTTTCCCAAGACTTTCAAGCAAGCTAGCATTTCCTTCTTTATTTCTAGCAAAAGTGAAATCATGCCCAACTATAACCATTTTACATTTTAGTTTTTCATGTAAAATAGTTTTTACAAAATCAGTCGCAGATATTTTTGTCATATATTCATCAAATGGGATCATAAAAACTATGTCCACACCTAGATCTTTAAATATCTTAACTTTCTCTTCATTTGTAATAATATGCTTTATAGAATCAGCTCTAAAATACCTCATAGGGTGATTTTCAAATGTAAATACTACACTTTTATAATTCTTTGTTTTTGCTTCTTTTACAGCTTCTTTAATAAGCTTTATATGGCCTTTATGAATACCATCAAAATTCCCAATAGTTACAACAGTATTTTCAACATTTATTACTTCATCTAATGATTTTATAATAGTCATAATAAATTCCCCACTACTTATATTCTATACAAATAGTTTATCACTTTTTAAGCATAATGTCCCATCAACTTTTAAGAATTTACCTACTCCTAAAAATTTTCCTTCACTATATACTCTTACAAATTCATCAGTTTCTTTAAAATCACCTTTTAAAAAACCTTTATTGTAAACTATAGCTCCATTTACATAAGACTTAACTGCAAGCGGATTTATATGTATACTATTAAAATTTGATAAAACATAATCGATATCATATAAATGTTCATCTAACATATTTTCTTTATAAAGTTCTTCTAATTGCTCTAAAGTTATAGCATTGTCTATATTAAATTTTCCTGATGAAGTTCTAAGCAAGAATGACATATGACCACCACAACCTAACTCTTTACCTATATCGTAGCATATGCTTCTTACATAAGTTCCTTTAGAACACTTAACATAAAACATCACTTTATTTTCTTTAAATGATAAGATATTAAGCTCCTTTATGTTAACATCTCTATATTTAAGAGTAATTTCTTCAGCTCTTCCAGCTCTAACTAAATCACACATTCTTTTTCCATTTACTTTTAAAGCTGAATACATAGGAGGAATCTGTTTAATTTCTCCCCTTTGAGTATCAAATGCTTTTTCAAGTTTTTCAATATTTATATCTTTAACTTCAGATCTTTCTACAATTTCACCTGATGAGTCATAAGTATCTGTAGTTATTCCTAAAGTCAGTTCACAGATGTATGACTTATCCTTATTAAGAATAAGTTCACTAACCTTTGTAGCTTTTCCTATACATATAGGTAGTACCCCTGATGCATCTGGATCAAGGGTACCTGTGTGACCAACTTTTTTTATATTTAATATTTTTCTAACCCTACCTACGACGTCATGAGATGTCATTCCCGTAGGTTTTAGTATATTTACTATTTTGTTCATATCAATCATCCTTAAATATGTTTTAAGACTTCGTCAATCACCATTTTTTTTGCATTTTCTATACTATCATTTATAGTACATCCTGAGGCTCTAACGTGGCCTCCTCCTCCAAATTTCTGTGCAATAGAACTAACATTCACATAATTTTTAGATCTAAAACTTACTTTAATTTCATTTTCTGCTTTTTCTTTGAATAAAAGTCCTACTTCTACTCCATCTATATCTCTAGTATACGATGTAACTCCATCTGCGTCATTAAATGAAATATCATTTCTATTTAGCATATCTGTAGTTAACATCATACTAGCTATTTTACCATCTACAATATCTAATGTATCCAATGCTTCTCCTAGCAATTTATAATAATTATATGGATTACTTTGGAATATTTTTTGAATTATAAGATCCTTTTTAGCTCCTATAGTAACTAGATCATATGCCATTAAATAACTGCTTGGATTAGTATTTGAGTAAGAAAAATTACCTGTATCAGTTAAAAGTCCTGTATACAGATATGTAGCTATATTCTCATCTATCAATTGATTATTAATAGTGTCAGAATACTCTTTAAGTAAATTGTAGACTAATTCACATGTAGATGATTCATTTGGATTTATATAATTTAAATCTCCGAAATTATCATTACTTGCATGATGATCTATGCATATTAATTTACTAACAGATGTTTTTATTTTGTCACTTACACAAATTCTATTAATATCTCCACAATCAAGAGATATTAAAGTGTAATCGCTTAGATTAACATCTGTTTCTTCTGATTTTAGTATGTTTACATTTTCAACTAAAAATCTTAAATTAACAGGTATACTATCATCAAGTACATATAATACATTTTTTCCTAATTTTTTTAAAACATAGTACATAGATAATGTTGATCCTATGTTGTCCCCATCTGGGCTATAATGAGAGGTAACAATAAAATTGTTACCCTCTTGTATAGCATTTATAATATTTTTCACATTTTTTTTCATTAATTATTCTCCTTGAGAATCATCTGAAAAATCTTTTTTGTTTTTGCTGTTATCTTCATTTACTTTCTTTATAAGACTTTCCATATACATTCCTTTTTCAATAGAATCATCAATCTTAAAGATAATTTCTGGAGTATGTCTAAGTTTTACATTTTTTCCTACTTCTTTTCTTATATATCCACAAGCACTCTTAAGACCTGCCATGCTTGATTCTTTATTTCCACCTAATATACTTACATAAACATAAGCATAACTTAAATCACTAGTTACCTCAACATCAGTAACACTTATAAGAGAATTTATTCTATAGTCTTTTATTCCACTTATAAGCATTGTACTTACAACTTTTCTTATTTCTTCGCCTATTCTTTGCGTTCTGCTATATGATGCCATAATATCGACCTCTTTTACTTACTATTTTAGTTTTCTTTCTACTTCTTTAGTTATATAAGCTTCTACTATGTCGCCTTCTTTTATATCATTGAAGTTAGTAAATGTTATACCACACTCATATCCATGATTTACTTCTTTTGCATCATCTTTAAATCTCTTTAATGCTGCTATTTCACCTTCATGGATTATTATTCCATCTCTAACAATTCTTACTTTACCATTTCTAAATATCTTACCACTTAATACATAAGATCCTGCTACTGTACCAACTCCAGATATTTTAAATGTATTTCTTACTTCTGCTTTACCTGTTTCTTCATCTACATACTCAGGATCTAACATACCTGTCATAGCAGCTTGTACGTCTTCTATAGCCTTGTATATTATTGTGTATGTTCTTATATCTACTTCTTCTTTTTTAGCCATTACTTCAGCTGTAGCTACTGGTCTTACGCTAAATCCTATTATTATAGCATTAGATGCTCTAGCTAGCATAACGTCAGACTCAGTTATTGCTCCAACACCACAGTGTATAACTCTAACAGCAACTTCTTCTGTAGATAATTTTTCTAATGATTGCTTAACAGCTTGAACAGATCCTTGAACGTCAGCTTTAACAACTACGTTTAACTCTTTAACTTCAGCATCTGACATTTGGCTAAAGAATTCATCAAGGCTTATTCTTTGATTAGATTTTAGCATTTCTTCTCTTGCTATATGTTGTCTCTTTTCAGCCACGTTTCTTGCTATTTTTTCAGTAGCAACTGCAACGAATTGATCTCCACCTTGTGGAACTTCTGATAATCCTAATATTTCAACTGCAGTAGCTGGTCCAGCAACTTTAACTCTTCTACCCTTATCGTTTATCATTGCTCTAACTTTTCCACAAGCAGTACCTGCAACTATAGGATCTCCAACTTTTAAAGTTCCTCCTTGAACAAGTACAGTTGCAACAGGTCCTCTTCCTTTATCAAGTTGAGCCTCTATAACTGTTCCTACTGCTCTTTTGTTTGGATTAGCTTTTAATTCTTCCATCTCTGCAACTAATAATATCATTTCAAGTAATGTATCTATATTAGTTTGTTGTCTAGCTGATACAGGAACTGATATAACATCTCCACCCCAGTCTTCAACTAATAATCCTTGATCTGCTAATTCTTGTTTAACTCTGTCTACATTAGCATCTGGCTTATCTATTTTGTTTATAGCAACTATTATTGGTACCTCTGCTGCTTTAGCATGGTTTATAGCTTCTATTGTTTGAGGCATTATACCATCATCTGCAGCAACAACTAATATAGCCATATCTGTTACTTGTGCTCCTCTAGCTCTCATAGATGTGAAAGCCTCATGTCCTGGTGTATCTAAGAATACTATTTTTTCTCCATTTATAGTAACTTCAGATGCCCCTATATGTTGAGTTATTCCACCCGCTTCTTTGTTTGTTACACTTGTTGATCTTATAGCATCTAATAAAGATGTTTTACCGTGGTCAACATGTCCCATAACTGTAACGATAGGAGATCTCTTTACTAAATCTTCTTCTTTATCTTCTTCTATTTCCATTAATGCGTCTATCTCTGCTGCTTCTTGTTCTGATGTATCTTTTTCTACTAATTCAAATCCATAGTCTTTAGCTACTAAAGAAGCTATTTCAAAATTTAACTCTTGGTTTATTGTTGCCATAGTTCCCATTTTCATAAGCTTCATTATTATTTCTGTAACTGGTTTTTCTAAACTGTTAGCTAATTCTTGAACAGTTAAACTACCTTCCACAGATACTGTTGGAAGTCCACTTCCTTTAGCTTCTTCTAATAATTCCATAGCCATATCTGCATCTTCTTGACTTAACTCATCATTCTTATCATTTACGTTTATATCTAATTCTCCTAGTTTAACTATAAGTTCTTCACTAGTAATTCCTAAATTTTCTGCTAATTGGTATACTCTTGTTGACACAAGACCACCCCCTATTATATTTTTGTATTTTCAATAAGTTCTAAAACCTTATTTGCAAAACTTGCGTCCTTAATTCCAACAACTGCTCTAGGAGCTTTTCCTATAGCTAATCCTAATTGCAATTTAGTTGAATATGTAACACAGTTTATATTTCTAAAAGATGTTTTATCTTTAAATAACTTTTTCGTGTTATTCGAAGCATCATCTGCTACTATAACTAGTTTTACCCTATTTTTTTTAATTTCAAGCATAGTTGAATCATCACCCGATACTAGTTTACCTGCGCGCTGTGCGAGACCTAGAAAAGAATAAATTTTTGCTTCATTATTATTCATTATCTTCAATCTCCTTAATTAGTGATTCATACACTTCTTCAGGAATCTCCATTTTGAAAGCTCTACTTAGGGCATTGCTTTTAATAGCTTTTTTTAAACATTCGCTACAGTTACAAATATATGCACCTCTACCATTTGCTTTTCCTGTTTTATCTAAAAATATATGTCCTTCTTTATTTTTAACAATTCTTATTAACTCTTTTTTATTGTCTCTATCTTGACAAGCTATACACTTTCTCTGAGGAACTTTTTTTACCTTTTGCAAATGTATCACTCCTTATATCTAAGCATCTAGTTCATCTTGATTTGCTACTTCTTTAGCTGCTTGAGTTTCACTTTTTATATCGATTTTCCAGTTAGTTAACTTAGCTGCAAGTCTAGCATTTTGACCTTCTTTACCTATAGCAAGTGATAATTGATAATCTGGAACTATAACTAAAGCACTCTTTTCTTCTTCATTTACATCTACAGACATAACTTTTGATGGGCTTAGAGCTGCTGATATAAATTCAACTGGGTTTTCACTGTACTTGATTATATCTATCTTTTCATCACCTAGTTCATCAACTATATTTTTAACTCTTGATCCTTTAGGTCCAACACATGCTCCTATTGGATCTATATTTTCATCTACTGAGCTAACTGCCATCTTAGTTCTAGATCCAGCTTCTCTTGCAATACTTTTAACTTGAACAGTTCCTTCAAATATTTCTGGAACTTCCATTTCAAATAGTCTCTTAACTAAACCTGGATGACTTCTTGAAACACTTATTTGAGGTCCTTTATTAGTTTTCTTCACTTCTAATATATAAACCTTTATTTTTTGTCCTGCTTGATAATGCTCTCCTGGTATTTGCTCCGCTTGAGTCATTATAGCTTCTATTCTTCCAAGATTTACATGCACTATGTTTTTGTTTACTCTAGCAACTTCTCCAGTAACTATTTCATCTTGTTTGTCTATAAACTCATTATACACGATATCTCTTTCAGCTTCTCTTATTCTTTGAACAACTACTTGCTTTGCAGTTTGAGCTGCTATTCTTCCGAATTCTGTAGTAGTTATCTCATTTTCTATTATATCACCAATTTCATAGTTAGGGCTTATTTGTCTAGCCTCATCTATTTCAATTTCTAAGAAAGTATCATAGATATCCTCTGAGTCAACAACTATTCTTTGAGAGTAAACCTTTACATCTCCTTTTTCTCTATCAAAATATACTCTAACATTTTGAGCAGATCCAAAGTTCTTTTTATAAGCAGTTAATAACGCTTGTTCTATAGTATCTATAAGTATTTCTTTATCTATTCCTCTATCTTTTTCTAATTCTTCTAATGCTTCTACAAACTCGTGGTTCATTTCTTTATCCTCCTATTTTTCGATATTAAGTTTTAATTAGAATTTTACAGCAAGTCTTATAAGTGCTATATCTTTTTTATCAAATTCCATCTCTTCACCGTCTACTATTAATTTAACTACTTTATTTTCAGCTAGTTCAACTAATTCCGCTTCAAAATGTTTTAATCCATTTATAGGTTTATATAATTTAACTTCTACATCTCTACCAGCATATCTTACAAAGTCTTTTTCTTTTTTAAGTGGTCTATCAAGTCCTGGTGAAGATACTTCTAAGAAGTAGTTTTCTTTTATTGGATCTTTTTCATCTAATATAGGGTTTATAGCTCTAGTTACAACTTCACAGTCGTTTAAAGATACACCCCCATCTTTATCTATAAATATTCTTAAGTAATATTCGCCTGCTTCTTTAACATATTCAACATCAACGATTTCGATGTTATTTTCATTAGTTATTGGAAGTACTAATTCTTCTATCATTGCTTCTGTACTTTTTTTCATTCGACTTACCTCCTATTCAGTTGTTATTTTATAGTCTATAAGTACTATAAATAAAAGAGTGAGAACTTTCCGTCTCACTCTTAGTTTTTACATTTTATACTATTTTATATACTATAATACCATACATTGTTTTTATTTGCAAACTTTCTAGTATTATTCAATGTTTTATCCTATTTTTAATAACTTAAAATTTAATTTTTTTGAACTTTATTATCAATAAATTTATATATCCTATCAAAATATTCTTTTCCTAATATATCATATCCATTAACATGTTGAACTCCATCGATTAACCATAACTCTTTCTTGTTATGAGGTATATTGTCATAAATTATTTTGCTACTATTTGGAGAACATACTTTATCCTCTTTTCCATGTATTAAAAACATAGGAGTTGTAATATGCTGAACAGCTTTATATGGCTTTACGTCTTCATAACTAAATCCAGATTTAACTTTTGTATATAAATTACCCATAAATTTAGCATATCCAACAGGTAATAGAGGTATATCTTTATCTTCAATTCCTAATCTTATAGCATCTTGCATCTCATGATAAGGAGAATCTGCTATATAAAAATCTACATACTTATTTTTTTCATTAATTTCTGAATGCATAACAACCGTTGCAGCTCCCATCGAATGTCCATGAGCTCCTAATAACCCATTTGGATATTTTTTCTTTAAAAACTTGGCTACATTTTCTAAATCATATCTTTCATAAAGTCCAAATGTATAATCATTTCCACCAGTATGGCCTGTATGTCTTTGGTTATATAGCATTACATTATAACCATGTTCTAAATATTCATATGCTTTTTCTAGATATTCATAATAATTACTTTCAATTCCATGAACTAAGATTATGCTTTTATCGGTAGGTGTATTTGACTTTATAAATTTACCTTCTATTTTGTATCCATTTTCAGGTGAGTTTATAAAAACATCTTCATACTTATATTTTTTTAACCTATCTAAAGGCTTCCCTTCTCTATGTGAAAAAACTTCTACTATATCTTCATTTTTTATTTTTTGACTAGATCCAACAGATCCATCATACACTAAATACCCTACTACACAAGATCCTATTAATAAAACTAAACTGATTAAAAACACTACTAAAATTGACTTCTTCATTAATTCCTCCCATTTTATCACTTGGTACTAATACTTAGTATACAATAAAATCAAATTCTTTTCTACTTTTTTAACACAAAAAAACAAGCTATTATTAGCTTGTCTATAATTGGAGCTAGTGATAGGAATCGAACCTACAACCTGCTGATTACAAGTCAGCTGCTCTACCGTTGAGCCACACTAGCGCATATGGCGGGAATAACAGGACTCGAACCTGTGACCCATTGATTAACAGTCAATTGCTCTACCAACTGAGCTATATTCCCATTTTATTTTGGAGGCGACACCCAGATTCGAACTGGGGATCAAGGAGTTGCAGTCCACTGCCTTACCACTTGGCTATGTCGCCTTAATTGGGGTGGATAATGAGAGTCGAACTCACGACCTCCAGAGCCACAATCTGGCGCTCTAACCAACTGAGCTATACCCACCATATATTGGTCGAGGTGGAGGGACTCGAACCCCCGGCCCCATGGTCCCAAACCACGTGCGCTACCAAACTGCGCTACACCTCGA
>NZ_JAWDJM010000033.1:0-15531 GCF_032465715.1 Paraclostridium sp. MRS3W1
GGCTGTATTACTAAATCTCAATGTAGTCTCCATAATACTAAAATTTTAATTAATAATAACTAAAGTAAAATTTTATAATCTATTACTTCTAACTATTTAAAACTTTTTTAACCTATATAACTTATAAATTAAATTAAAAAAGTTCCCATCTGCCGTATTTAAAAGTTATTAGTTTTTACATTTTACCAGAATAAATCCATTTCTTGTTGATGGATCATATCTCCTTCTTCTTCTACCTTGTATTCAGTAATTTTATTTTCCAATGTACCTTTAAAAAACTTATAAGATCCAGCTTTTATTTTTTCAACATCATCTTTATCTAAAGTTATCATAACTGCATCCTCAAATGCCTTTTCCATATATTCATTTTTAAAGTTAATCTCTTTAAAATCCATTTTAACCCTTCTTAAAGTTCCCTTTGTAAATAAACTTTCATCAGGGATATATGTATTGCTTACAACCACCTTTGAATCATCCTTATTAGTATTCTTTTCTATATCTTTTAAATCTTTCATATCTAGAACTTCAACATCAGCAGAACATTCATCTAATAAAATTTGCTCTTGATTATCATCATTGATCATATCTTTAGCAAAATACTTTCTTTTATCCAAATCTTTAACTATAAAATCAATAGAATCTACTCTTCTCCCTACTTTATTTTCTTTAAAATCTATTTCAAAGCACCCTGTATTGTTAAGCTCTTTTATAGCTGGAACTATAATTCTTCTTTTAAAGTCATTGTATCTATCATACTTTCCTTCAATCATTAAAAGCTCCTTAAGCTCGTCCACCTTATAATTTATAATTGATTTTGTCCCACTCCATAATCTTAATAAATCATAAAACCTTTGAGCATTTGGGTTTATTAATCCAAAAAATATAGCTAAGTTTATAGGTGTATAACCTGTATCTAGATAGTTTCTTATGTAATTATGAATTTCTTTAGATGCTTCAATTTTAAAAGTTTTTCTAGATTTTATATACTTAAAACCATTTATAAATCCATATTCCCCCCAACCCTCTTCATCTCTAAAGTAAATACTTTGTTTTCTTAAGTTAACCAATAAATTAGAGATTGAGTCAACAGAGCTAGTTTGTTTTTTCTTTATTATAGTTTTAAATTCTTCATGAGATATTTCACATTTAATTACATCATCATTGTTTCTCTGTAATTTATATAAAAGCATTAAAAATATTCTATTCTCTAGCGTAGAGATGTTATACTTAGCTTTTATAATTATGTTGTTTTTCATAACTATATTTTTTTCATTTATATTCATCATTATCCTCCACCCAATAATTCATATCATTCCTATTATAATTTAATACAAAAAATAAATTACGTCAATTTTTTAAAATATGCGTTTTAAAATTTCCCATATGTCGTATTTAAACTAAATTAAATACTAACATGACTATTTTCAATTATTTGATCAACTTTTTCTCCTGTCACATTTAAAGTTCCCATGTGTCGTACTTAGAGTTCCCTCCTGTCGCATTTAAAGTTTTAAAGTATAATATTTAAAATTCTATCCTATAACATTTAAGGTTCCCATGTGTCGTATTTAGAGTTCCCTCCTGTCGCACTTAAGGTTCCCATGTGTCGTATTTAGAGTTCCCTCCTGTCGCACTTAAGGTTCCCATGTGTCGTATTTAAAGTTCCCTCCTGTCGCACTTAGGGTTCCCATGTGTCGTATTTAGGTTTAATTTTATTAGTAATTCCAATATCTTCAGGTAGGCCTAAATACTATTAAATACTATAAATACTATTTAAATACTAAGTAAAGACTAGTAAAGGTCATTTTTTATTCTAATCTGATCTAGTCTTTACATTAAAAATAAAAACTCTTAAAAAATTGGTAATATATAAAGATTATATTTTTACTAAAAATAGTTTAATATATATGAATTTGTAGATTAAATGAAATGTATATAGATTAAACATATAAAATTTAAGAATATTGTATATTTATAGTTTATATTAAGATAGAAGATACCCCTAAAAGCCACTGAGATAGATTTTAAAGAGATTTTTAGATTATTTAGAGTAATTACCTATCAATACCGTTTTTAAAAGCTCTAATTCAAATATACGGCTATATATAAAAAATTTTATCTAATGATTATGATTTTATAAAATATATTGTAATATATTAATTAGTATTAACTCAAGGGGGATATCCAAATGATAAAGAATTTAAAAAAACTAGATAATATAAAAATAATTGAACTTTTAAAAAACGAAGTTTCTAAGATAAACGAGATTGAAATAAAAAATATGATTAACTCTAATAGCTATTGTAAAGTGTATGAAGAAGGAAATTCTATTCTAGGTTTTTCTATTTTAACTTTTGATAATATAAAAAAAGATTCAACATTGGTGTTGTATGTATCCGAATCAAATAGAAATAAAGGAATAGGTCATAAGCTATACTCAAATGTTATAGATTTTATTAAGTCTAAAGAAATTGAAAAAGTTAACCTTGAGATTAGAATAGAGAAATATGATACTAGTAGTTTTTTCTTAAAAAAGGGATTTAATAGGTGGTTTGGATACTGTCATATGAATTATAAAGGAGATAATGAGGATTCAAGTTTAAATCCAGTTAGATACAAAGACACGTACTACAATAAATATAAAGAGTTATATGAAAATTGTTTTTATGATATGAGAAAATCATTAAATATACAACCTTATAGAGTACATCCCAGTAGAGATGAGTTAATAAAAAATCAAGATTATATATTCATGTTATTAGACGAAGATAAGATTATAGGATCTGTTACACTTTTAAATAATGAAATTGATGATCTTATTGTAAACAAGAATTATCAAAATAAAGGTTATGGAAAGGAACTTTTAAATTTTGGAATAAACCATTATATTTCACAAGAATCTAAGGATATTTACTTAAGAGTTGCAAATTGGAATAGTAAAGCCATTAATATTTATAAAAATGCTGGATTTAGGATAAATGTCAAAGGAGAATATTATTACTTAGACTTAAATACAAAAAAGCCTGTATAATATATATTTTTAATATACAGGCTTTCATTTGTTTAAATTCATAAGTACTTGTTAATAAAAGCTTTAAGAGTTCTTACTTATGTAGATTTTAAAAGCTTTTATAGCTAAGTACATTGTGTATATTGCAATAATTTTTATAATGAACGTTAGAAACATATTAAATAAATTAAAAACAATCATTCCATTCATAGCTAAATCCATAATAAATCCTCCTAATTCACTTTTGTAAGTCTCTTGTTAAGAAGTGACTTTATAGGTTTATATAAAATCAATAAAATCACTAAGCTAATGATAATTATTTTAAATGTTGAATCATAGCCATAAGAAATTTGAGTATGAATTAGGCTAGGATCATCGACTGATTGAATAATCCCTTTTGATGTATTCATTTGAGATGGTCTAATTATAAAAAATGATATAATTCCGATTACGCAAGAAGAAATAACTGATAAAAGTATATGGTACTTATAAGAATAGTTTTTCACTAAATTCCCCCCTTTCTTTACTAGATATATTACCAGTATAAATATTGGAATAACAACAAAAATAAGAATACTTAAATCTACAAAATACGACGAACAGTAATAAAATTTGAAAATCAATAATGTTTTTAATAGTATTGATTTTCAAAACAACAATAGGTAAGATTGTTCTAAGAAAGGGGGATGATTTATGAGTTTAATTCTCAATATAATTATATTTTTAATTTCTTATTCGATACTGAGCTTAGTTTTTACTTTGATATTGCTAGCTATTATAATGGGAATATTTTTTATTATGAAGGTAGTTTTTAATATGAATGAACAAAGATGGGACAATCTTTTTAGATATAAAAACAATATTGTTTTAATACTAGTTATGGTGGTTTGCTTGATTATATCTCTTTCAATTACATTTATGATAAGCAATTTATTTTTCGAATTTATAGAATTTAAATATAAAGAAATTTCATCAATACTTATTATTTTATTAATATCTTTACCCATAATCTTTAAATTTTTTAAACTTAGAGACTATATAAAATCAAAACTTACTAAAGATCCTAATCAAAAGGGATTATTTGATTAAATAGAAGTCTAAGAATATATTAATTGTTATTTTATAGAGGAAGTGATTATTTGAAAAAAATAACTAAATCAATTAAAAGACTTTTTTTATTGTTAAATATCGTAATTTTAGTATCTTTAATTGCTTTTATTGTTTTATTTATTAAAAGAAATTATTTATATATGGCATTAGCAGGTATAAGTATTATATTTAACTTATATTTAAGAGTAGAGTGGAAAAAATTGCATAGTGAGCTTATTCAAAAATTTAGTTAGTTTAACCCCTCTTAAAATCAGGAAAAATGGATTTTAAGAGGGGTTAATTTTATAAATAAAAGGTTAGACTAAGTTAATATAAAAATTAATATATTTAATAAATTGAATCTATAATATTGAATATATTAAAAAATAAATTAAAATATTGAATATTAAGGGTGACTTTTTGAAAAAATTAGAATATACTTATATCAAGAAGGAAGTGATCAAGTGTATAAAGTAATAACGAATTGTCCGGTATGTGACAAAGAGATGAAAATAATGAAATTAAAATGTAATCATTGTAACACAACAATAGAAAATGAATTTTCGTTTACTAAATTCAATAAATTATCAAAAGAACAACTGAATTTTATAGAAGTATTCTTAGCATGTAGAGGAAATATAAAAGATGTAGAAAAGCATTTAGGTATATCTTATCCAACTGTTAGAGGTAAGTTAGATGAAATAAATAATGCATTAAATCCAAATATAAAAAAAGATACATCTAAAGAAAAACAAAATATTATGGATATGTTAGAGAATGGTGAAATAAGCTCAGATGAAGCAATAAATCTTCTAAAAAAATTATAAAAACTAAATTGGAGCGTATATATAGTACTAGCAAGGATTCGGGTTAGTAAATTATTTAAATAAATTGTAAAGGGTGATAAAAATGGAAGATAAGAAAAGAATATTAAAAATGGTTGAGGAAGGAAAAATAACTTCAGAAGAGGCTATTAAATTATTAGAAGCACTAGAAACTAGTAATAATGAAAAAGTAGATGAAAAAAAAGATATATCAGCTGAAGAATTCTTAAATATAACTCCAAATCCAGATGGAGAAAAAATGTTATACGTAAGAGTATTAAGCTCAGATGGGTCAAAAGTAAAAGTAAATATACCATTAGAATTTATAAAAATAATGGGTGGCATAGGTAAAATGCATATTGGTGAACTTGAAAAACATAATATAGATTTTGATAAATTAATGGATGCAATAGATAAAGGATTTGTAGGTAGAATCGTTGAGGTAGAAGACGGTAATGATCGAGTAATAGTTGAAATATGCTAAGAGGTGAACATATTGAAAATTATAGTTAAAAGTAAGGAGGGCAATAGCAACTTAAACTTAAATATACCTATGGCTGTAGTTATTGCTGGGTTAAGGTTAGGAAAGCCATTTATAAAAAAAGAACATATAAATAAATATAACAAAGGTACTAATAGTAAAGAAATAATAAAAGACAGTGAAGACATCAAAGAAATGATAAATGTTCTAATTAAGGGATTAAAGTACTTGAAGAAAAACCATAAGGGATTGGTATTGGTAGATATAGAGGATCATGGAGAGATAGTAAAAATACAAATATAAAATGTATGAGCGGGATGAATATTAATATCAGTCAAAAATTAGTTTTATGGGCGTTATTATTTAAATGAACTTTGGATAATAGGTTATTGAAATAGTAGGTTTACCTAATAACATTTGTTATGAACAATAAAAATAGGAGCTATAGCTCCTATTTTTATTGTTCATAAGCATTTGAAACTTAATAGCATTGTCTAAAAATAGCTAATGTAAGTTTAATACTTTTATATAAGTTTAGGCAAAGTATTTTCGCATATAATTTCATTTTTATAAATATATCATATCTTAATTACCATAAATTTTCATAATATTATTTATAATACTTTAGATAACAAGCAAAATTGGAAAATCTTGATAATTGTTATATTTATTGATTAATAATATACTATATTTTATACATTTAATAAGTAAAATTTTTATAAGTGTATAGAAATTAAACAAAAAAACATAATTTGGAGTGAAAATTCAAAAACAATAAAAAGTTTAAATAATAATATTGAATTCCAGACATATAGAGGAGTTGAGCAAAATGGCTAGCAATGATATAGGTATAGATTTAGGAACTGCTAATGTATTGATATCTGTTTCTGGAAAAGGAATAGTATTAACAGAACCATCAGTGGTTGCTATAGAGAAAAATACCGGATCTGTTTTAGCAGTGGGATCAGAAGCGTATAAAATGATAGGAAAAACTCCTAGCAATATAGTATCTATAAGACCATTACAAAATGGTGTAATATCTGATTATGACATTACAGAAAAGATGCTAAATTACTTCATAGGTAAAGTATTAAATAAAAAAGGCATGAATAAGGTTTTTATGCCAAGAGTAATGGTATGTGTACCAACTGGAGTGACTGGAGTTGAAAAAATAGCTGTAGAAGAGGCTGTTAGACATACTGGGGCAAAAGAGGTTTATACAATTGAAGGCCCAATAGCAGCTGCTATTGGAGCAGGCATAGATATTTCGAGTCCAAATGGAAGTATGGTTATAGATATAGGAGGAGGTACTGCAGATATAGCTATTATATCTTTAGGTGGTACTGTAATTAGTGAGTCAATAAAGATAGGCGGAGACAAATTTGATGAGGCTATAATAGAATATATTAAAAAGCAGCATAATTTTCTTGTAGGAGAACTAACAGCTGAAAAGATAAAAATAAAAATTGGAACAGCATGTATTGATGAAGAAAAGTATATGGACATAAGTGGAATAAATTTAGTTACAAGACTTCCTGGTAAAATACAAATTAATTCATCGGAAATAAAAGATGCAATTGAAAAATGTACACAACAAATAATAGTAGCAGCATGTTCAGTATTAGAAAAAGCACCACCAGAATTATCATCAGATATTTATGAAAATGGAATAATCATGACTGGTGGAGGATCACTTCTTAATGGTTTAGATAAAAGAATACAAGAGAAAACTAATATAAAAGTTAGCATAGCAGAAGATGCTTTGTTATGTGTTGCAAAAGGAACGGGAGCCTCACTTGCATCACTTAATTTATTAGAAAAAAATAAGAAATAAAAAATGATACCTTTAATTAATGATTTCCTAATTAGTAAAAAAGCCGTTAAAATCTGTTAATCTAGATTTTAACGGCTTTAATTATAATTTTAGTATCTAAATAGACTAGCCACCTTTTAAACTCTTAAAACTTTGGAAAGGATACTACTATTGAAAATCGATCATTGTGATAGTAAGCATTAATCTTACCATCTAATTGATTAACAATTTCTTTAGCTATTGATAAACCTAATCCAGTAGTTTTTTTATTTCTAGATTTATCTTTTGTATAAGAACGATCAAAAACACAATTTAGATCATCTTTTTTCATTGGTTCACTAATATTTGAAAAAGTGAATGAATAACCATTTATCTCTTGTATTTCAAAATGAAAGTCTCCATTTCCATGTGTAATTGAATTAAAAATAATATTTGAAAATATTCGTTTTAACCCTTGCTCATCACCATTAATAATACAAGGAGTATCTGGGAAAATAATAGTTGGCTCTTGTTTCATTTTAAAAAAATCATCATAATACATAGTAAGAACGTCTAAAAAGACGCTTTTGGCATCTATTGGAACTTGCTCATAGACAATTTCTCCAGACTCAATACGTACATACTCAAATAACTGTTCAAGTAATTTTTTAACAGTGGTTTGCCGTTCTAGTATTATTGCCAAGTACTCTTGCTTTTCATCTTCTGTAACATCTGATTGTAGCAT
Source organism: Paraclostridium sp. MRS3W1 (assembly GCF_032465715.1). Lineage (NCBI taxonomy): Bacteria > Bacillati > Bacillota > Clostridia > Peptostreptococcales > Peptostreptococcaceae > Paraclostridium > Paraclostridium sp. MRS3W1. Next base: position 7,942 of record NZ_JAWDJM010000033.1, read on the forward strand.
TTGAACATATCCACCAGCAGTTGTTAAAGGAGTTCTCAAATCATGTGAGATATTGGTTATACTATCTCTAAAGTTTTTATTTAGCCTTTTAATTTGTATTTTAGATATTCTATTTTCAGTTAATTGATTATTTAGCATGTTTACTAAATTTGTTATATCTTTTTGTCTTGCTAATATTGTTAATAATTGATTTGTATCTTTTATATCTATAATTTCTTCTAATTGTTTTGTAATGTGTTTGATATTCATACGATAGTACATATGGTAAAAAGTAAGTATTATCAAAGCACTTAATAATAAAAAAGTAGTTATAATCCAAATATTTTTCATTTTTAATTCCTTTTTTTATTAATCTACATCCCTCTTTGAAAATAATAGGGCAGATCCAATAATTGTAATTATGCCAAGTATTAAAAATACTATTGAGCATTTAAAAATATCCTCAGAACTTGAAGTCAAATCAGTTACAATCCTATGCATATTTGAAAGGGAATATTTTATAAAAATATCATTGTCTGTTATTAATTTAAGAAATTGTCCAAAGTAATCTCCAAATAGTGCAATCATTACAGAAAGGGTAGTTGTAACTACTCCGTTTTTAAATAGATAAGAGAGAAAAGTTCCAATACCTACGATACCCCAAACCATACTAAGTATTCCAATATTCATACTAAGAAATGCAATTAAATCAACACTTCCTAATTGGTTAATCATTGTCCATGATAATAAATTTAAAATGGCGAATGAAAATAAAATTAACGTAATTGTAAAATATATAGCAATGTATTGACCAAAAACTAACTTCCATCTAGATATTCCACGGCAAGTCATTTGACGCACAGTACCATTTGTATATTCAGCAGTAATTAAAGACGTTACAAATATAAGAATAATATAGTAAATAAACTTTGCACCGTAAGATTCCTGATAAATAGAAAATCCTGTTGTTAACTGACTATATTCTTCTCCCTGATAAATAATAGATACCAGTGGCATAATAAACATAAATAGAAGAATAGCTGAAACAACGATAAAAACTTTACTTCTAAGTATTTTATAAAATTCACTAAAAACAATATTTACCATTATTGGTCCCCTCCCATTTTTTTAATAAAATATGCCTCGATATCATCACCTTCTAAGCCAATATGAGATACTAAAATACCATTTTCAACTAACTCTTTATTGATTTGGTCGGGCTTATCCAAGTAATCATAAATATGTATTATTCCTTCACTAAATACTCTATAATCAGCATTTTTTATATTATTTTTTAAAATGTAGGCTGCCTTATCAGTATCATTAACTTTTAATGAAATGTATCTTTTGCAGCGAGTCTCTAAATCCTTAGATTCAAATTCATCAATTAAATTTCCATCTTTAATTATTCCATATTTTGTTGTAACTTTAGTAAGTTCACCTAAAATATGAGAAGAAATTAAAATAGTAATAGATCTTTCTGAGTTAAGCTTTAAAAGCAGTTCTCTAATTTCTATGATACCAGAGGGGTCTAATCCATTAATAGGTTCATCTAATATAAGAAAATCAGGATTTCCTATTAAAGAAATAGCAATTGATAGTCGTTGTTTCATACCAAGTGAAAAATTCTTAGTTTTCTTTTTATTAGTATTTTTCAGCCCTACTAAATCAAGTAGCCTATCAACATTAGTATAATCTGAAACACCAATTAACTTATTATAATAGATAAGATTTTGTTTAGCTGTCATTGAAGGATAAAGTGTTGGTTGTTCAATAACACATCCAATTCTTTTTCTATTTTTATTTAAGTTACTGCTTTCAAAAATTTTTACCTCACCATGACTTGGATGGATCAAGCCACATATTATTTTCATAAGAGTAGTTTTACCTGCTCCATTTTTGCCTATTAAACCGTAAATATCACCTTGTTTAATATTTATATTTACATTATTTAAGGCCCTTTGATTTTTATATTGTTTAGTTAGATTTCTAGTTTGCAATACATAACTCATTTTTTCACCTCTTACTTTCTATAAATTAATTCTATGTTTAAATGATAAATGAAAGGTATTAAAATATAGTCTAGAAATTATTAAGAAAGTATCAAGTTTATTAATTAATTATCTTGCATTTTATACCCTATTCCCCAGACAGTTTTTATATATTTATCTCCACTATTCAACTTATTTCGCAAATTACTGACATGTACTGTAACAGCTCTTTCATCAACAATATATTCTTCAGACCATATGCTTTCAAAGATATTTTGTTTAGTAAAGACCTTTTTAGGATTAGAAATTAATAATTCTAATATAGCGTATTCCTTTACTGTAAGTTCTATAGGATTTTCATTAATATGGACACTATGATTTTCACTATCTAATACTAAATCTTTAAATTTGAAAATATTAGCATTAGTATTTTTCGAACCATTATTTACTCTTCTTAAAACAGCACCTATTCTAACGATTAACTCTTCATTATTAAATGGTTTAGTAATGTAATCATCTGCACCTGCTTGAATCACTTCAATTTTAGTATTTAAATCATCTTTTGCAGACACACATATAACAGGAATTTTGAATTGTTCATTAATCTTTGTTAGAACTTCTTCTCCAGTTAATCCCGGTAACATTAAGTCTAACAAAACTAGATCAAATGATTCGTTTTGTAACAACAATATAGCCTCTGTACCAGAAAATGCAGATTTTACTTCATATTGATTTTTTGTTAATAAAGTTTTTAACATCGTGCTAATTTTAAGGTCATCTTCTACAATTAATATCTTAATCATACTTATACTCCTTATCTTATTTTATACTTAAAGTTAATAGTTACTTAGTAGTTTTACTTTTATATGTATACTCTATCATAAAGTATCTTAAAAAATTTATTTATAATCTTAAATCTAGAGTTAATATATTGAGTTTAAATTTTAACTGGTTTTAATTATACATTTAAAGTAAAAGACTGTTGCTATACTTTTGTACGACAACAGTCTTTTACTTTAAATCATTTTTTAGATATTATCATAAAATGAGGACTCATACCCATTATTGAATCTTCATTTTCAGTGATTTTTAATATATTTAAAAGTCGAGTTCTAATTTCTGGATTTTTCCATTTCTCATTTAAATTTGGAGTAAACCAAATTGTTCCTTCTATCGCATGTTTATTGATAGTTTTAAACCCAGCTGATTCTACTTCAGATTGAAGTTCTAATGGATCATGAAAATAAGCTTGAGTAATTAAATATGGATACTCTTTCGGTCTTATATGGTTTCCTGTTGTTAACTCTTTTTCTATCATATTCATAAATTCATTTTCACCTAATAATTCGTTGGTACTTCCGTAAGTTGATAGTGCCCATGTTGTTGTACTAAATTTAGAAATTCCCACGGAAAATAAAATTCCATCCTTTTTTAAGACTCTATAACATTCATTCAATACTTTCATTCTGTCCTTTGGATTTTGTAGATGGTACAATGGGCCCATAAGCAATACAATATCAGCACTTTCATTTGGTCTATTAATATTTCTAGCATCACATACTTCAGCTATAAAAGGATTTGTAAGCTTTTGATTTTCTAATGCATACTTTACTGCAGAAGGTGCTAATTCTAATAAATGAACAGTATTATCCATCTCAGATAGCCATGATGAGTAAACACCTATTCCACCACCAACATCATAGATAATATTGTTACTTGAAGTTATATATTTTTTAAAGATTTCTTTAGTTCTATAAAATTCAATAATGCCTAAGCCTCTTTCTAAACGTCCTTTTTCAACACCTGACTCGTAAAACTTTAAAACCTCATTTAAATTGTCCATAATAGCACCCCTTTTGCATATTTTCAAATGCATTATTTTCTTCGGTTATGAAACTATAGGTTAATAATTTTTATTTATCTATATATTCTAGATGCAAATAAAAACTCATTTTTAAAATTTATAAATATACTTCAAATCATTAGTATAGAAATTAATAATATGATAGGTTTAACATAGTTAATTTAAGTGCAAGCAATAAAAATGTCCTTAAAACCTTTCATATAGATTTTAAGGACATTAATTTATATTTAAATTTTACTATATAGAAGTTTTCTTATCCTTGTAATCCTTTTGCTTGACGCTCCATGTCTTCAATTACAATATCATATATTTCTCCTAAAGTTGAACAGTATTTTAATACTTCCCAAGGTTCATTTGTGTGGAAATGAATTTTGATAAGTTCTTCATCACCTACAGCAAGTAAACAATCACCTTTAAAATTAGTATTAAAGTATTCATTTATTGCATCTTCATTAAGAGCAGTTCCTTCGATTAATAACTGTGTATCGTATCTATATTCTAACATTTTTTATCATCCTTTCAAATTTGTATAATATATATAGTAATTTATACTTATATATATTATATCAAAATTAATTTATTAGAAAAATAATTACTAAAGCAAATTTTTAAAAATTAAATACATTATTTAATAGTTAATTTAAAACTCTACTCCTTAACATATAAATAAGATATTAAATAGAATAATATAAAAGCTATTAACATAGCTACCATAGAGATAGTCTTGCCAGGGCCTTGGATAATTGAAAAGTTTAGAAACTCTAATCTACTTAATATTCCTAATGTACAAGCCACTACTATAATAGGCAAAAATGAATAAAATAATTTTTCTTTTAAGCTATATATTACGCCTATTCCTCCGAACATTAAAATAACAGTTATACCAATAGACCCTGATAATTTAAATCCAAATGTAGTCGGTAGAATTCGCTCCATTAAGATCATTAAACCTATATATGTACAGAATAAAACAAATAAAATAAACGTAAACTTTTTTTCTTTATCTGAATAGACTGCATTTCCTAAAATATTCAAAATAAGATTTACAAATAACAGTGTAAATACTAAGCATACAAAGAATTTACCCACATCTAAGGTTTCATTAGGATTTATTAACTTTGGAAGTAATGTAACTAAAGAGTATATTCCCATAGAACTCAAAAACAAAGTAAATCTCTCTTTAAAAGAACTCTTATTTGTATTTTTTAATATGTCATCACTGATTTCTCTTGGATTTCTTCCAAAATAATCTTCGGCTTTAATTTCTTGATTTTGGGCCTCTATAATATCAGTTAAAATTTCAAGCAAAGATTCCTCTATTTGAGTTTCGTCTTTTAAGAAACTTTTTGCTCTTATATAAACCAATATATCATCATAAAATAATTTGTTTTCTTCACTTAATAACTCCCTGTATGAATTATTTAACTCTATAAGTTTTTTAGCATTTTGCATATTATTCCCCTCCCTTTTTATTTAACCTTCAAAATTTTATTTACACTACTTGAAAGAATATCCCACTGTTCTTCAAATATATCTAGTTGGACTTTACCCTTATTAGTAAGTTTATAGTATTTACGCATAGGCCCCTCACCTGAACTTCTCATTTCACCTACTATTAATTCTTGTTTTTGAAGTTTTAGTAATAATGGATATATTGTGCCATCTGAAACGGTTGAAATTCCATATTCTTTTAATTTTAAATTCATCTCATATCCGTATATTTCTTTTTGACTTATAATTTTTAAGATACACCCCTCTAGAATACCTTTTAGCATTTGAGAGGATATTGTATTGTTCAAAATAATCACTCACCTTTTAATATATCTATCTTGCTTTACAATATAGCACTCTTTTACTATATTGTAAAGCAAGATAGTGGCAGGACTTGATTCTATAAAACTAGTTTATAAATTAAAGAATAAAAATATCCCCTAGAATCAACTAAGTTGAAGTCTAAGGGTATTAATTTAATCATATTTACTTTAATTCATTTAAATTTATGGTAAATTCATCACCGATTTTCTTAAAATCATCACTCATCTTACCACTTGTATTAGGTTGCTTGGCAGCATAAGGGACAAGTTTTAATTCTGTTGCATTTTTATCTAGATTTTCTTCTAAATTAGATAATGTCAGCTTACCTTTATTTTCATCGGCACTTATTATGCAAAATTCAACATCATTACCTAAATCATCTTTTCCAAGCAACTTTATATCATAATAGACAAAATCTTTATTATGAATATTTCTATCATAGATTATATTAGGACCTAAAGCATTAGTTCTATATTCTTTTAATGTAATTGTTTCATCTTTTCCTAGCTCAAAAGATTGATTTAATTTTAGTGATTTTGTATCGAGTTCAAGGTCTTTTCTATTTGTTTTAAACTCAAATACCCATTTTCCATTTATAGTATTTTCTTTTTTATTTTCAAAGTAAACAGGATCAGAATAAGCTATTTTAATATCTAAATCATCTTTTTTTACATCTTCGTCTAATGTATATATAAATACTTCTTCAACTGTATTTTTGTCAATTATAGTAGCACTACCACTACCACCTGAATTCATTGGTTTACCATTTATATAAATATTTTCAAATGCCATAATATTACCATCTTCAAGTTCCTTTTTATATTTGTATGTTGTAGATACAACTAAAACGTCTTTATCTAATACAACTTCATTCAAAGTTATTGTAAGCCCATTTTTCGTTATAGATTGGCCAACTACAGTTTTATAATCTTCTAAGTTTGATTCTAAACCTAAAGCATTTTTTATATCATACATTACTTTGTACATGTTTGCATAAACAGGATAACGAAATACAAACAACCCACCAATTAAAAGTAATCCAGAAACACTAGCAGCTAATATTTTCTTTGATTTATTTTTTCTTTTATTCAATTTAGACTTTACCTTAGATTTTATCAATTCTTTATTTACACTAACTTCTTCATAGTTTTCTATATCAAACTCTACATCATTAAAAGATTTATATTCATTCATAAAATTAAACCTCCTTATTTGTAAGTGATTTTCTGATTTTTTTTCTTCCTCTGGATAACCGACTGTAAAGGTTAGATATACTTAAATTATTATCTTTAGCTATTTGAGGAGCATCGGCTCCATCCAAGTAATAACTTATAAAGATATCTCTATCCTTATAGGGTAAGTATTTAACAATATCATCTATTCCCTCTTTAATCTCAAGATCAAGTAAGTTTTTATCTATATAATAGATACCCTCATCAATCTTAGAAGTTTCTATTTTATCTAAATATTTTTTCTTGTAGTTAATTGCCTTATATTTTGCTATAACACAAATCCAGTTTTTAAAAGAGTTTTTGTCTTTATCAAAACTATCTATGTTATCCCAAATAGCTAGAAATACATCACTTATACATTCTTCCTCATAGTTTATTAATTTACCTAGATTTTTTCTAACAACAGATGCAACAAGGCCACTATATTCATCTATAAGCATCTCTAACCCCTTTTGTTTTTTCTTTTTTATATATTTAATAATTAATTCAGCTTGCAAGTTATTTCCTCCCTTTTATTCTTACAATACATCCGTAAAAGCTTTTACACTTCTTATATACAATTTAAATTATAAAAACCTTGCACTTTTATAAAAAAAATTTTCATACTTTCTAATAATAAAGTTAAAAGTAGTTAAAAAAAAGGGTAAAAAGGTATTTCAGTAAATTAAAAAATAAAATGGAAAGTAAACTTGACATATAAGTTTGATAT